>JAYTQP010000585.1:0-2476 GCA_043746675.1 Rhodospirillales bacterium
CCCCAGCGCTTGATCGACGCCGCGCAGTCGCGCGCGAGCACCGGGGTGCCATCGTGAAACTTCAGCCCGTCACGCAGTTTGATGCGCACCAGTTTGCCGTCGTTCTCGACCGTCATGCTCTCGGCCATCTGCGGCGAAATGGCAAATTTGCCGTCGCTGCCGAACAAGGTGTCGAACACCAGGAAGCCGTGATTGCGGGTGACATAGGCGGTGGTCCAGATCGGATCGAGCACGGTGAGGTCGGATTGCGGGATGAATTTCAGCACCCGGCTGCCCTGCGCCGCCGCCAAATTGGGCGCCGTCAGCGCCGCCGCACCGGCACCCATCGCCTGCAAAAAACCCCGTCGCTTCATGCCAACACTCCTTGACCGCCATCACGAACGCATAATCTTTTATCAGCTTGGCAGTATTGCATTGCTAAAGAAAGACGCAGATCGCGATTTTCATCAATCGAACCGATCGCATCAGCGGCTAGAAAACCGCGTACGCGCGAACCACTGCCGCATATGTAAGCAGCACGCCGCCGAACAGCACGCCGGCAACGCTGATCCGCCCCAACAACCGCACCCGCGCGGACGCGTTCCCTTGGATCAGCGCGAACACCGAAGCCGCCAGCGCCGGCAGCACGGGGAAAAAATAGCGCCCCTGCACGCCATCCACCTGGCTGTTTCCCACCGGAGTCCAGTAAATATAAAGCGCAGTTTCGATCAGCACCACGCTTGCCAGCACCAACCCAAAATCCCACAGCGACCACCACCGAGACAGGCGCGGGCGCGGCACCTCGGCGATCGCGCAACCCAGCAGCCCGATGGCAGGCAACCAGTAGATCGGCGGCGGAAAAGGAATTTTCAGCCAGCCCAGCACGCCGTAGAGACTGCGGTATACGAATGCCCCATTTTCGCGAAAACTATCCAACAATACTGCCAAAAACCGGAACGGCGCGATGCGCATGGCCGCCAGTTGGGCCGCCATATCGGTGCCGGCGCGGGTGGTAACCACCGCCAACGCCGAAAACCGCAGCCAGAACACAGTCACCCCGACGACCAGGCCAACCAGCACGAGGTGGCCGATCAATGCGCCCCAGCGCACCCGTGGCAACAGGCTCGCCGGCAGCGAAAGCAGCAGCAGCGGCGCATAGACCACCTTCAGCGGACAAAAAATCAGCGCGCAGGCCAGTGCCACGGCAGCGCTGCCCGCGGTCCAATCGCGCGCCCGCGCCCGCAGCGCCAGGGCAGTGAACAAAAACGCCGCCGCGATCATCAGCGCATCCGGCGAGGCAGAGGCGTATTCGAACAGCGCCATCGGAAACAGCGCGATCAGCAGGCTGGCCCACCGCCCGACCGGCAGCAGCCGAACCGCCCAGGCCAGCACCAGAACAGCGACCAGGGCGTTGGCGAGCCGTGCCGCATAGAGCAGGTCGAGCACGCCCAGCCCGGCGCTCCGTCCGGCCCAGATCGCCGCCGCCTGCGGCAGATAGGGCAGCGGAAAATAAAGCACGGCGCCGGAAAAACCGACAAATTCCCGCCTTGCCGGATCGAGCGGAATGGCACGCGCCTGCGAGGTCGCCGCCCATGGCAGGTTTCGCAGCGGGCGATCGGCGTGGATCGCCCGCGTGCCCAAAAACCGCTCGACCAGTTCAGGGATCGCTGACGGCAGGATCGCACCGGCTTCGCTGTTCTGCACAATGCCGGCAAGCTGCCCTTCGCTTATCTGATAGGCGCGGGCGAAATGCTGGCCTTCATCCGGCACCTGGAACGGCGGGGTGAGGAAGGCGAGCGGGATAGTGCCGAGCAGGCCGAACAGGACGCAGAGCAGCGTTGGATTAAGCCAAAACCACAAGCGATCCGACCGGGCGGCGAAAATGGCTAGCCCCCGGCCTTCGGCTTGACCGCGTTCTGGATCGCGATCTCGCGCGCCAGTTGGGTGACCAGGTCGAGGTTGGCACGCAGCTTGATCTGCAAATTCAGGATTAGCGCGTAGCTGATCACCAGCCAGGAATAGAACACCAGGTCGGCGCCACGGCCAATGCCGATAAGTGCCGCGATATCGGTGGTACGATCGGGCTGCCAGACGAAAAAAAGCCCGGACGCCGTTGCCAGCAGCACGATAATCCCAACAATCCGCGGATGCCGGCTGGACACCAGGAAGCTGAACAAAATGCCCAGCAGTGCCGCCGAAAGAACCAGCTTGCTAATCATCGGGACAGCCGTCCGCCGATCAGATCGAGCAGGATCTCGAACGCCCCGGTCATTTTCTGGCCCTTGCGCATCGCGTATTCGGTGTATTCGATATGCACAGGCACCTCGACCAGTTTCAGCCGGAAATGCGCTGCCAGTTCGATGATTTCGGATGCATGCGCCATCCGGTTCTGCCTGATACGCACGGTCTGCGCAAACCGCCGCGTCATCGCGCGCAGGCCGTTATGGCTGTCGGTCATGTTCAGGCCGGTGGTCAGGCGGGTGAATAGCACCGCCGC
>JAYTQP010000586.1:0-3792 GCA_043746675.1 Rhodospirillales bacterium
CCGGCGATGCAGACTTTGCCCTGCCACACGTTCGAATTGACGATGGAGGCGGTGCGCAGCGGGGCCGCCGACCTGGCCATGATCGCCACCGAAAACAGCCTCGCCGGGCGGGTGCCCGATGTGCACACGCTGCTGCCGGAATCCGGCCTGTTCGTGATCGGCGAAACCTTCCAGCGGGTCGAACACTGCCTGCTGGCGATCAAAGGGGCGAAAATCGAGAACCTCAAGCGCGCGCATTCGCACGCCGTCGCCCTCGGGCAGGTGCGCAAGCTGCTGAAGGAGCTCAAGCTCGAAGCGGTGGTCGAGTCCGATACCGCCGGCTCGGCCGAACTGCTGGCGAAATGGCAGGACCCGGAAGCCTGCGCCATCGCATCGTCGCTGGCGGGCGAATTGTTCGGGCTGGAAATCCTGCGCCGCAACATCGAGGACGCCGCCCACAACACCACCCGCTTCTTCGTCATGGCGCGCCAACCGCGCGATCTAAGCCCCGGCACGCCCGACCTGATGACAACCTTCGTGTTCCGGGTTCGCAACGTGCCGGCGGCGCTCTACAAGGCGCTCGGCGGCTTCGCCACCAACGGCATCAACATGACCAAGCTGGAAAGCTACATGGTCGGCGGGCATTTTTCCGCCACCCAGTTCCTCTGCGACGTCGAAGGCCATCCGGAAGATCCGCATTTGCGTCTGGCGCTGGAAGAACTGACATTTTTCTCCCGCGAAACCCGCATTCTCGGCGTCTATCCCACCGCCCAGTTCCGCCGCGATCAGGATGCGGCGGATTGAGGCGGGAAGAAGCCCGCCAATCAGGCGGCGACCGTGGTCGCCAATCAGGCGGCGACCGTGGTGATCGCCTCCAGCCCGATGACCGCCGCCAGCCGGTCCAGCCGCCGGGTTACCGCTTCGCCGGCGAACACACCGGTGCTTTCGGCCAGATTAAGCGTCAGTTGGTGGCCGACGCTGAGGGTGGTGCCGGCGAGCAAGGCGGTGGTGCCGGCCGAAAGCGTGTAGGCCAGCCGCAGGGCGACGCCGAGCAGGGTGGCGCGCTGAATGGCGTCCTGCCCGAGCAGCCGGCGGGCGGTGCCGAGGAAGGCCGCGTCCGGTTCGGCTTCGTAGCGCAGCGCCAAAGTGAAGCCGAGGAAGGCGCGGGCATGGTGATCCAGCCCGATGCCGGGTTGCCGCAAGATGCGCAGAAAGGCTTGTTCGGCGCGGTATTCGGGGTGGTCGTGGCTGCCGATGTCGGACATCCAGCAGGCGGCTTCGCGCAGGCGGCGGTATTCGCCGGCTTCGGAGGGGAATAATTTGTCGGTCCAGGCCAGCAAGGCCGGCGGCAGCGCGAGGTCGCGGCTGAAGCGGGTGGCATAGTCGCGGCCGGCGGCGATCAGCGGATCCTGGGCTATGTCGCCGCGATAGACGCGCTGCATATACCAGCCTTCGCGCAAGCCGTTGGCGCTGAATACCACGCGGCGGGCGCCGGTGGCGCGCAGGATGCGACGCAGCACCACGGCGGCGTAGGGCAGATCGTCGATGCGGCGGCGTGGCACCCCGGGCAGGCGTTCCAGCGCGCGGCGGCTGGCGCCGGCGATCACCCCGGTCAGGTCGCGGGCTTCTTCGCGGTCGATGGTGTAATGATGCACCATGTTGAGCGCGTAGTCGGTCTGCGCGATATGGATGCGCGCCAGCGCCCGCCAGGCGCCGCCGACCACGTAGAGGTCGCGCCCGTTGCCTTCGGCCAGCCATGGCACCTGCGCGAGTTCCTCCTCAACGATGGCGCGGGCGCGAACGACATCGTTGCCGGCGCGATCGGCCAGCCTCAGCACACCGAGTTTCATGGTTTGCACGGCACCGCGCTGGCCGCCATGCAGGCGCACCACTTCGAGCGAGCCGCCACCGATATCGGCAAGAATGCCGTCGGCGCTGGGGATGCCGCACAGCATGCCGCCGGCGGCGAAGTCGGCTTCTTCCTCGCCGGACAGAATGCGGATCGGCACGTCGGGCATGCGGGCGCGCAAGGCCTCGACGAAGTCTGCGCCGTTGCTGGCTTCGCGTACCGCGGCGGTGGCCAGCACCTCGAACGGGGCAGCACCCATGGCGCGCGCGATGGCCGCATAGCGGTTCATCACGGTTAGCGCCTGCTGGGCGGCGTCGGCGTTCAACCTGCCGGTGGTCTGCATGCCGCGGCCGAGCCGCAGGACGGCTTTTTCGTTAAAGATAGGCACCGGGTTGCGGCCAGTGCCCTCGAACACCACCAGGCGGACGGAGTTGGAGCCGAGGTCGATCACCGCCGAGCGCGGCAGCGCGGCGCTGGCGGGCCAGGTGGTCAGCGCGGATTGGCGAGCGGCATGTGTGTCCAGCAAAGGGTCAGTCCTGTAAAATTCGGTCCGGGCGACGCGCGGCGGCGCCAAACGAGCCGGATGGCGCCAGCGCCG
This sequence comes from Rhodospirillales bacterium, assembly GCA_043746675.1. Lineage (GTDB taxonomy): Bacteria > Pseudomonadota > Alphaproteobacteria > Acetobacterales > Acetobacteraceae > CAITOL01. The sequence goes on from JAYTQP010000586.1 coordinate 2,427, forward strand.
GGTTGCCGTGCAAGGCCGAGCCACGGCCGGACAGCGAGGGGTTGGTCATGAAATATTCGTGCGCCGACACCCGCTTGCGGCCAACGCCGGCCGGCACCCGGTGCCAGACGCCGCTGGCGTCCAGTTCCCAGGATTGCAGCGAATCCTTCAGGTTCATCGCCATGATCTGGTCCAGCACCTGGGCGTGCACGGTCGGGTTGGTGATCGGCACCAGGGTTTCGACGCGCCAATCGAGGTTGCGCGCCATCCAGTCGGCCGAGCTGATATAAACCTTGGCGTGTCGGCCGGGCAGCGGATGACCGTTGCCGAAGGCGCAGATGCGGCCATGTTCGAGAAAGCGCCCGACGATCGATTTGATCCGGATGTTGGCCGACAGGCCCGGCACGTCGGGCCGCAGGCAGCAGATGCCGCGCACAACGCCAGCCACCTTCACCCCGGCGTTCGACGCTTCGTAAAGCTTGTCGATCAAGCCTTCATCGACCAGGGAATTGACCTTGAACCAGACGGTTGCCGGCTTGCCGGCCTGGGCAAAGGCGATTTCCCGATCGATCATTTCGTACAAGGTGGAGCGCGCGGTCAGCGGGCTGAAGCTGATCGCGTCCATCCTGGCCGGTTGGGCATAGCCGGTCATGTAGTTGAACAGCCGGGCGGCATCCCGGGTGAGATCGGGGTCGCAAGTGAAGAACGACAGATCGGTGTAGATGCGGGCGGTGATCGGGTGGTAGTTGCCGGTGCCGAAATGGGCGTAGCTGCGCACGGTGGCACCTTCGCGGCGCACCACCAGGGAAAGCTTGGCGTGGGTTTTCAGCTCGGTGAAGCCGAACACCACCTGCACCCCGGCAGCTTCCAAGGTGCGGGACAGGCGGATATTGGCTTCCTCGTCGAAGCGGGCGCGCAGTTCGACCATCGCGGTGACGGTTTTGCCAGCCTCCGCCGCCTCGATCAGCGCCTTGACGATCGGGCTGTCGCGGCTGGTGCGATACAGCGTCTGCTTGATCGCCACCACCGAAGGGTCCAGCGCCGCCTGGCGGAGAAACTGCACCACCACGTCGAAGCTTTCGAACGGGTGGTGAACGATGATGTCCTTGGCGCGGATGGCGGCGAAGCAATCGCCACCGAAATCGCGGATGCGCTCAGGGAAGCGCGGGGTGTAGGGGGTGAACAGCAGGTCGGCGCGGTCGTCGATGATCAGTTGCTTGACATCGACGAGGCCGAGAATGCCGTTCTGCACATGCACTTCCTCGGCGCGGGCTTCGAGTTCGTCGATCACGAAATCACGCAGATCGGCCGGCATGCCTTCGTTGATCGACAGATGGATGGCAACCCCGCGGCGGCGGCGCTTCAGCGCGGTTTCGTAGCTGCGCAC
>JAYTQP010000587.1:0-3021 GCA_043746675.1 Rhodospirillales bacterium
TGATCACCGCCTGCGCGATCTGGACCTTGGTGGAAGATGGCGCCATCCGCTATGCCGATCGCATCTCTGACAGGCTTCCGGGTTTCGAAAAGCACCGCAAGGGCGAAATCACCTTGTTCCAACTGCTCACCCACCAGGCCGGTTTTCCGTCCGCCGTGGTTGGGCCGGAAGCCTGGGGCAACCCGGAAAAACTGCGCCACATCGTTTGCAACTTCGCCCCGGAATGGCCGGCCGGGTCGCGCCTGCAATATCATCCCAGCGCCGCGCACTGGGTTTCCGCTGCCCTGATCAACGAACTCACCGGCCAGGATTATCGAACCTACATCCGCGAACGGGTGATCGCTCCGCTCGGGCTGGCGGATGAATTGTATGTCGGCCTGCCCGCCGCCCAGCACGTCCGCGCCGCTGACATGCAGGAAACCGACGCCGCCGGAACTATGCAGAACCGCATGCCGGAGTGCGGCCCGGCCCACCGCGAAGCCGGCATTCCCGGTGGCGGCGGTTATGCCACCGCGCGCGCGATGGCGGCGTTCTATCAGATGCTTGGCCATGGCGGCGAACTCAACGGCGTGCGCATCGTCTCCCCGCGCACCATTCGTTTCGTGACGCAGAATTTCACCGGTGAGCGGGTGGATCTCTCCAGCGGCTACGCCATGCATCGCGGCCTCGGCCCGGCGGTACGCGGCACGTCCGAGATTATGCGCGGCATGGGCAGCCTGGCGCATCCCGCCACCTTCGGCCATGGCGGCGCCGGATCGTCTTATAGCTGGGCGGACCCGGAGTCCGGCGTCTCCTTCTGCTTCCTCAGCAACGCAAGGCTGGTGGAAGACGCGCATGACGCCCGCATGGACATACTCAGCAGCATGGTCCACGCGGCGATCGTGGGGTGATCGCTGCGGTTGATCGCCACTGGTCAGCGTCGGCCAGTGGTGCAAGATGACAGCGGGATGGAATCGCCGCCACAAAACCGACCGCCACTGCGTGCGCTGCTCGCCGCGCCGGACTTCGTTCGCCTCTGGGTGATCGGCGGCCTGGTGAACGCGATGCGCTGGGTGGAAATGCTGGCAGCGGCTTTGTTCGTGTTCGAGGCGACCGGGTCCGGCTTCACCGTCGCAGTGGTGTCCGCCTTGCGCACCTTGCCGCTGCTGCTGTTCGGCGCCGTTGCCGGGGTGATTTCGGAATCGCTGAACCGCAAGCGCATCCTGCAAGTCGGGCTGATCCTGAACGCCATGGCGTCTGCCAGCATCTGCCTGCTGGCCTGGGCGGGGCATGTGCGGCCCTGGCACCTCGCAGTTGCCGCCTTCGTCGGCGGCCTGGTCTGGGCATCGGAAATGTCGACGCGCCGGCGCATGTGCGGGGAAGCTGCCGGGCCGCATCTGATGCCGCGTGCGGTCGCGCTGGACAGCATCACCAACGCCGCCACCCGCGGCATCGGCCCGCTGGTCGGCAGTTTTGCGTTCGCGATCCTTGGCATCGCCGGTGCCTATAGCATCACCGCAACGGTCTATCTGCTGGCCGCCGGCCTGGTGCCCGGCATCCGCCACATCCAGATCACCAGCCGCCTGCGCGTCGGCAAAGTTACGCGCGACATGGTGGAAGGCATCGCCTACGCCCGTGCTCAACCCACGGTGCTGGCGGTGCTCGGGGTCACCATCGCGATGAACCTGTTCGCCTTCACCTACATCGCGTTGGTGGCACCCTTGGCGCTGCTGGTGTTTCACGTCTCGCCTGCGCTGACCGGAGTGCTGGCCTCGGCCGAGCCGCTCGGCTCTCTGATCGGCGGCATGATTCTGGCATCCGGCACGGTCAAGCGCAGTCCGCGTGTGCTGATGCTGGCCGGCTCGGCATTGTTCCTGGCCTGCCTTGGGTTGATGCCGCTGATTCCGAACTATTGGGCTGCCACCGCAGTGCTTGCCTTCGGTGGCCTCGGCCTGGCGTTGTTCAGCAACATGCAGACAACGCTGGTTCTGACTGGGGTGCCGCCGCAGGTGCGGTCTCGCCAGATGGGGTTGATCACGGTTTGCATTGGCTTCGGCCCGCTCGGCCAGATCTTGATCGGCGCGCTCGCTTTGGCGCTTGGCCCGCGTGGCGCGGTGCTGGCGTTGGCACTGTCCGGTCTGCTCTGCATCGCTGGCCTGGCGATTTGGTGGACGCGGGCGGAGCGGCGGGCGGCTGTAGAATAAATATCGACGCGGGATCATCCCGCGCCGTCCCGGTTTAGGTGGTGCCGCGGTCTTCGCGGAACAGTTTCAGCGCCTCCTGGATCGGGCGATCCGAAAACGAGAACAGCACGGCATCCTCAGAGGCTTCATGGCGAACCTTGCGCCAGCTTGGCACCACGAAAATATCCCGCTTGCCCCATTCCACCACGAAATCATCGCCGATGACGCTGCGACCTTTGCCTTCGATCGGCGCGAACACGGTGGCGTCGGTCGAACGATAGGCGGTGGTGGTAAACCCTTTCGGCAGCAACTGCACGAAAGTGCCGATCGTGGTCATCGCGTAGCCGCCGTCGGACGGGTTGCTGTAGCGCATTTTCAGCCCGTGGCACGGGTCCCAGGCGGCTGCGCGGCGCATGTTTTCCAGCGCCTCGCGGGTGCGGGCATAGGGGTAGGCGAACATCGGCGAGGCCCCGCCGCGATAATCCACCGGCAGCAGATTGGCGCCAAAGCGGGCATCGCTGTCGCCCCGCGGGCGGCTGATCGGTTGTTGCTCTTCCCCAAGCTGTTCGGCGAAGGACGCATCGAGGAACTGCACCACCGGAATATCCAGCCCATCGAGCCAGAAGATCGGCGCCTCGCTTTCGTTGCCGTGATCGTGCCAGGTCATCGGCGGGGTGATGATGAAATCGCCCTCCTGCATCAGGGTCCGCTCGCCGTTCACCGCCGTGTGCGCGCCCCGGCCTTCCAGCACGAAGCGCAGCGCGCTCTGGGTATGCCGGTGCGCCGGCGCCACTTCGCCGGGCAGCACCAGTTGCACGCCGGCGTAGAGCGACGTGGTCGCGCGTGACTGGCCGCGCAG
>JAYTQP010000588.1:0-4123 GCA_043746675.1 Rhodospirillales bacterium
CCGACGGAAGATGGGAATTGTTTAATGTGAGCGCAAGGCGATGGTTAGGCGTGGCGGAAAGCAGCCGCGCTAAAGCGCGCCGGCGAGGAATAGATCGACCGCCGCCATTACGGTTGCGTGTTGGGTTTCGTGCGCGAGGCGGAAGGCGTCGCCGTAAATGGTTTCGTCGGGGTATTCGGTGATCAGGGTGAACGGCACCGTGGCGCGGTCGCTTTCGACGATGTTGCAGGGGATGCCGTTGATGACGGCGAACGGGATTGCCCCGGCGTGGGCGTGCCAGGCGGCGATCTGGCTTGCATTGTAGGCGCGCAGGCCGGGGGTGGCGATCACCCGCGCGGTGAGCGCGTGCAGGAAATTCTCCACCTTGCCGCCGAGGCCGGGGTGATGGCGCAGGATCAGGAAAAAACCTTTCGGGATCGACCAGAGTTCGAAGCCGCGCGGCAGGTAGCCGGACAGCGGGCGGGTCCATTCATGCGCGGGGTAGCCGTGCAGGTTCAGATGCAGGCGGGCCTGGCAGAGGGCGAAGGCGTGCTCGCGCGCCGCTTTTTCGTGCAGTGGCGGGCGGTGCCGGGCCTCGATATCGTCGCCGAGCGCGGAGTAGCGGGCGGCGTGGTGCATGTGATGCGGATTTTCCCGCAGCAGGCGCTGGTGCAGCGCGTAGCCATCGACGTTTTCCTGCGCGATCAGGGTGAAATTGATGTCCTCGATCGCCAGCAGGTCGCGCGCGGCCCGCAGCGCGCCGACGACGCCGGAGGTTTCGTTGGCGTGCTGGCCGCCGGAGAGCAGAAACCCCGGCCTGGTGCCGGCGAAATGGCGGCCGCGGATGATGCGGCCCTGCCAGGATGGGGTGGTGAACGGGACGCCGCCGAGGGCGGCCATTTCGGCATCGATTTCGCCCGGCAGCAGCGGGCGCGCCGCGCTGTCCAGCACCGGTCGGGGCGCGGGCGCGACCGGTGCGACGGTCGGCGCCGCGAGGTGCACGCGCAGCCGGGTGGGACCATCGGTTGCTCGGATGTCGGGGATGATCTGGCCGGGCTGCACGCTGCGGTCGCCGGGTGCGAGGCCGGCGCGGGCCTGGAAAAACTCCAGCAGGGAGAAATAGAAATCCTCGTGCAGGGCTTCGCTTGTGCTGATGCATTCATCGTGAAACGGCAGCCGGCGCGCGATGCCGCCGATGTCGAGGCGGATTTCCAGGGTTTGAAAATAGGGTGTGGCGGGCGGCCAGGGGTGGGCGGCGATCGCCGCCATCGCGGCATCGAAGGCGGCGGTGAAATCGGTTGGCAAAGCGCGATCTTCGAAGCGCACGCCGGCGTGGGAAATCCGCAGCCAGCCGCTGGGCGCCAGCACGGCGCGGCCGGCGGTGTCGCGGCGGATGCAGTTGGGCGCGAAGACGCTGAAAAGCTGCGTGCCGGCGGCGGCGCGCAAGCTGACGCGATAGGTCAGCGGATCGGTGCCGGCGGTGAAAACGACCGGGATTTTTACCAGCCCGGCCAGCGGATAGGCTTCCAGCGCGAACCGCTGGGCGGTGCCGGCCGGGTGCGACGGGGTGGCGATTTCGATGCCGGTTACCCCGGCGAGGTCCATATCTTCGAGCACCGCGTGCAGCAGCGGCTTGTAGGCGCTGCGGATGCGCGCGGCCACCCCGGCGATGGCCAGCGCCACCTCGGCGGCGTGGCGGGCGGCCTGATCCTCGAACACCCAGGCCTCCACCACCGCACCGTTCCAGGCGGCGCCGGACAGGCGATCGACCAGGGCTGCGAGCGTGTTGGGGAAAGTGGCCTCGCACAGGACGGTCATCGCAGGCTCCTCAAGATCGTGGGTCCAGCCGGTCGCGCAGCCAGTCGCCGAGCAGGTTCAGGCCGAGCACGGTGAGCATGATCGCAACGCCGGGGAAGACACTGACCCACCATGCGGTTCACGCGGTAGATGATGTTGAGGTCGGGCGGCGTTCGCGGAGCAGAATGAACAAGCCGGCGCCGACGATCATCGCTGCCCCGAGCAGGGTGCTGTGGCCGGGCAGGTCGCCGAACAGGAAATAGCCGAACAAGCTGGCCCAGATGATGCTGGCATAGCCGAACGGCGCCACGATCGAGGCCGGCGCCAGTTGCAGGCCGCGATTGACGCAGGCGTAGCCGGCGGCAGCGATGGCGCCGACCGCCAGCAAGGCCGCCAGATCGAAGCCGGTCGGCACGATCCAGCCGATCGGGATGGCGGTCGGGATTGCCAGGGCGGCGACCTGGCTGGCCACCAGCAGCGGGGTTGGCGTGCCACGCAGGCGGCGGGTGGCGACCAGGGAGGTCGCATAGAGCAGGCTGCCGGCGACCGCGATCAGCGCCGGGCCGCTCAGCGCCCCCTGCCCCGGCCGCAGCGCCACGATCACCCCGGCGAAGCCCACCATAATGGCGGCCCAGCGGCGCCAGCCGACCTGTTCGCGCAGAAACAAAGCCGACATCGCGGTGATGTAGATCGGGCTGGCCAGATAGATGGTGGAAATTTCGGTCAGCCCGAGCCAGGCGATTGCCCAGTAGTAGAAGCCGACCTCGATCGCCGAACAAAGGCAGCGCAACAGTTGCAGGCCGCGCTGGCCGGGCTGGGCCATCGCCTTCACGTCCGCCCATTTCAGCAACGGCAGCAGGATCAGCAGGGCGACGATGCTGCGCACGAACAAGGTCTCACCGGCCGGATAGCGGGTGGCCAGATATTTCGCCGTGGCGTTGCTGCAGGAAAACACCGCACCGCCGAGCAGGGTAAAGAAAATCCCGGCAAGCGGGCGAGGCTGGTCTTCGGTCATTGCGCGCAGCTTGGACGTTGCGGCGCGATCGGGCAAGCTCACCGCGGGTATTTCACTTTATATAAATGTGAAATAATCAATCTCTTGCATATGAACGTAGAATAGGCTTCAAACGCCCACCAAACCGAGGAGGCCGCCAATGTCCACCCACCCCGAAACCCTCGCCTTGCATGCCGGCTGGCGCCGCGATGAAGCCACCACTGCCGTTGCGGTGCCGATCTACCAGACCACGGCGTTTCAGTTCGACAGCACCGAGCACGCCGCCGGACTGTTCGGGCTGAGCCAGCTCGGCAACATCTACACCCGCATCATGAACCCGACGACCGATGTGCTGGAAAAGCGCATGACAGCCCTGGAAGGTGGTGTCGCCGCGCTGGCGCTCGCCTCCGGCCAGGCCGCCAGCCTGTTCGCGGTGCTGAACCTGGCCAAAGCTGGCGACAACATCGTTTCGTCCACCGATCTTTACGGCGGCACCTGGAACCTGTTCGCCAACCAGATGAAGGACATGGGGATCGAAGCCCGCTTCGTCGATCCGGCAGACCCGGAAGCCTTCGCCCGCGCGACCGACGACCGCACCCGCGCTTATTATGCCGAAACCTTGCCGAACCCGAAGCTGCGCGCCTTTCCGATCGCCGAGGTTGCCGCCATCGGCCGCCGCTTCGGCATTCCGCTGATCATGGACAACACCGCCGCCCCTTTGCTGGTGCGCCCGTTCGACCATGGCGCGGCGGTGGTGATGTATTCGGCAACGAAATATCTCGGCGGCCATGGTACCTCGATCGGCGGCATCGTGATCGATGGCGGCAATTTCGACTGGGAAGCCGCCGCCGCGCGCCAGCCGGCGTTGAACACGCCCGATCCGAGCTACCACGGCGCGGTGTGGAGCCAGGCGGTGAAGCCGCTCGGGCCTATCGCCTATATCCTGAAAATGCGGGTGACCTTGCTGCGCGACGTGGGCGCCTGCATCAGCCCGTTCAACGCCTGGCTGATTTTGCAAGGCATCGAAACGCTGGCGTTGCGGATGCGGGCGCATTGCGAAAACGCCGCGGCGGTGGCGAAGTTCCTTGCTGCCCGGGCGGACGTTGCCAAGGTGATCCATCCCAGCACCGCCGTTGGCCTGGATGCCGAACGGGCGAAGAAATATTTGCCGCGCGGCCAGGGCGGGCTGCTCGGCTTCGAACTCGCCGGCGGGGTGGAAGCCGGCAAGGCGTTCATCAACAATCTGAAACTGCTGTACCACGTTGCCAACATCGGCGATGCCCGCAGCCTGGCGATCCATCCGGCCAGCACCACCCATTCGCAGCTTTCGGCCGAGGAGCAGGCGGCGACCGG
>JAYTQP010000589.1:0-1558 GCA_043746675.1 Rhodospirillales bacterium
ACAGCGACGCCAGCGCCGGCCCCAGGGTCAGGCCGAAAAACCCGACGAACCACGGCAGCAGAAAAAAATGGCCGGCGCGCAGCCGCAACATTCAGATCCGGGTCAGAATATCGGCGGTGTCCTTGATGAACTGCCGGCTGGCATCGGCCGCCGAGGTGCGCTTGAAGCCGACGGTTTCGTTGATGCGCTGCAACAGCGCCAGCACCTCCCCCGCACCTTTCGGCGGCGGCGGCGGCAGCGGCGTCACCCGATCGGCAATCGCCGCGATGTAGTCCGACATCGCCCGATCGAGCGCGTTCAGCGACGGCGCAATAGCATCGCGCACCGGCTTGGAGGCGGGAATGCCGCGCTCGGCGCCAAGAATTTTCCCGGCCTCCAGATCGGCGACGAAGAAGCTGAGCGCCGCCACGGCGGCCTCGGCATGCTTGCTGGTGGAGGCCACTGAGAGCATTTGTGACGGTTTCAGATACTGCCCGGATTTGCCGCCCGCGGCACCGGCGGGAAACATGGCGAGCGCCAGCTTGTTCTTGTTCAGCGCCTGAAAGCCGACCAGTTGATTAGAGTTGGCAAACGAAATCGCCGCCTTGCCGAAGGTCAGCATCGAGGTGTCGATGTCCTGCTTGTCGAGCGCCTGCACGCCGGGGGGCACACAGCCGCCGCCGTCGCGCATCGCCTGCCAGTAGCCGAACCATTCCGCCATGTCGGCGGCGTCCCCGCCGAAACGACCTTCGACATTATACATCTGCTTGCCGCGCTCGCGCAGCCAAACCTCCAGCGCCGGGCCGGAGCCGCCGGCGTCCGACGACGCCCAGTAGCCATCGCGCCCGGCGGCCTTGGTCAGCGCGATGGTCCTTTTGGCGAACTCCGCCCAGGTCACCGGCCAGTCCAGCGGCGCGATGTGGTACGCCTCGAAGGCGCCATGATCATAAACGATCGAGGTGGAATTAAGCCCGAGGCTGACCCCGTAAATCTTACCGTCCACCCGGCCGCCGTCGATCGAGGCGGCGGAAAACCCGCTGAGATCGAGCCCCTTGCCGAGGTAGCCATCCAGCGGCAACAGCGCCTTGCGGCGCGCATATTCGTAGATATAGCCGTAATCCATCTGGATCAGATCGGCCATGTTGTGCCCGGCCGCCTGGGTCGCCAGCCGGGTCCAGTAATCGCCCCAGCCCACGCTTTCGCCGGCGATGGTGACGCTCGGATGGGTCTTCATGTACAGCGCGCTGGTCTTATTGGTGCGCTCGGCCCGCTCGGTCGCGCCCCACCAGTAAAGCCGCAGCCGCACGGCGTCCTCCGCGCGGGCAATGCCCGCCCCGAGCAGCGTCGCGGCACTCGCCGCCAGAATTTCCCGCCGCCGCAATCCGATCCGAGCCATGAATTTTCTCCCCCAAATTGTTTTCGCACGCAGGCGCGTTTTGTTGCCGCACAGGTTAGGGATAGCATGCGGTTACGGTCAATGATTTGCTGGAGCCCTGATGAAATCCTACGCCATCGTCGGCCTCGGCCATCGCGCACAGATGTATCTCGCCGCCCTGGCCGGCAGCCACGCCGCCAACGG
>JAYTQP010000590.1:0-2421 GCA_043746675.1 Rhodospirillales bacterium
GCCGCCGAGATTCTTGCCTGCCGCTGGGAGGATCTCGCCTTGCGCAAGCAAAAACCCCCGAGCTGGGCGCTGGTGGAACAATTGCTGGCCGAAAACAGCGCCGGCGCGCTGGTGCCAAGCTTCGCCCCCGGCGCCGGCCGCTACGATACCAACGCGGTGTTCTGGCATTGGGCGGACGATCCGCCGCACCAAGTCCGGCTGGTCGATCAACATAACCGCATGCCGACGGACGATCGTTCCTGGACGTGATGCGCGCCGCCGACCGACCTCAAGGGCATGAAAATCCGCCCCGCGCAGAGCACCATCGGCCTGTTGGTATTCTCGCTCGGCCGCACCAACGTGCAAGCCTCGGCACCGGAATCGCGCGACATACTGGAACGCGGGGTGGCCGACCTGCTCCGCCTGGTGATCCTGATCGCCTTCCCCATCCTGGCGACCTGGTTGCCCAGCCGGGTGTGATATTGCACTCGTTTGGCGAACAGCGTCGAATGCGGCCATGCAACGGGTTCAGCGGCACGGCGACACGCTATTTCTGATGGGCGGCAGCAACGACGTGCTGCGGCTCTACAGCGACGCCGACCTGATCCCGGTGGCCGCCTGGCAGCAGCGTCTCGCCGCGCGCGCGGAATTTTTCGCAGCCCGCGCCATCCCCTGGCGCATGCTGCTGGCGCCGGAAAAGCTCAGCGTTCTCGGCGACGCGCTGCTGCCGCCCGATGCGATCCGCCCGGCGGCGCGGCTGCGCCATCCCGCCCTGCTCGATCCAACCGCAACGCTGCGCACCCACGCGGCCTCCACCTACGCCCGCACCGACAGCCATTGGACCCCGCACGGCGCCCGCCTAGCGTTCGAACGCATCATGGCGGACCTCGGCCTGGCGTTCGACCCGGCGCCCTATCTCGCTTTGCCGGTCTGGAACCTGTCCTACCACGGCGACTTGTGGACCGACGCGCACGCCGACCTGCCGCCCGATGATTTCAGCCGTCGCGCGGTGCCGGACTGGCTTCATCGCACCCACGCCAACCCAATCGTCGCCTTCAAGGAACAGCAAGGGCTGCTGAACGAAGCCGGCCTGCATGTCGGCAGCTACGTCGTCTGGCGCAATCACCGCCCACAGCACGCCAAGCGGCTGCTGCTGTTCGGCTCGTCGTTTTCCGAATACCGCGCCGATTGCGCCCTGCTCAGCCTGCTCGCCGCACTCACCTTCGCGGAAGTGCATTTCGTCTGGTCAGCCGACCTCGATTTCGGTCTTGTCGCGCGGATCGCCCCCGATCTGGTGCTGGTGGAAATGCCCGAACGCTTTCTGACCCACTGCCCGGCCGACGATTTCAACCTTGCCGGCCACGAAGCCGCCGTACTCGCGCGCTACGAAACCCTGGCGCGCTACGAAACCCTGGCGCGCTACGAAACCGTGGCGCGCTACGAAACCGTGCCAGGATTGGCCTCGTCGTCCTCGTCTTCATCGTCGTCCTGCTGATCGTAATACCAATCCAGCACTTCGTCGTGAAATTCAGGGTCTTTCAGCAACCGCATCGCCAGCGCCAGCACGATCTCCGGCGCCGCCGGCATTTCCGCGCTGTCATCGGGCACGTCGCTGCCGGCGACGATGCGAACCGACATGCCTTCGTCTTCCTCACCGATCACCAGGGCAACTTCATGCGGTTCGAGTTCGAGCGAGATCGTGTCCGGGCCAGCCATGTCGCAGTTCCTTTATTACTGGGCGCCTCTCTAGCACCGGCCGGCGCGAAGTGTCACCCGCCCCAGATCACCCGCCCCAGAACAGATGCCGCGCCACGTCCAGTCCGCCATCCCAGATCAGCCGCAACGCCACCCAGAAGACGATCGCCAGCCCAACCCAGGCCAACCAGCGCCAGCGTTCCAACAGGCCGGCAATCGCCTGCGCCGCCAGGCCCATCAACAACACCGACAGCACCAGCCCTACCGCCAACACCCATAGCCGGCCACCCGCCGCGCCGGCCACCGCCAGCACATTGTCCAGGCTCATCGAGACATCAGCCAGCAAAATCTGCACCATCGCCGCCCGCATCGTCTTGCTCGGCCCGGCCTGCCCAGGCGCCGGCAGATGGCGCAATTCGCGGTAGGATTTCCACACCACCCACAGCAGCAGCAGTCCGCCCGCCAGCAGCAGCCCGACAACCGCCAGCAATTGCACCGTCACCGCACCCAGCGCGATCCGCAGCACCGCCGCCCCGGCCAGCCCGACCAGGATCGCCCCGCGCCGCTGCCGCTGCGGCAAACCCGCTACCGCCAACCCGACCACAACGGCATTGTCGCCGGCCAACGTCACATCGATCAGCACCACCTGCGCCAACGCCAGCAGGTCTGCCCCGACGCCGGTCAAAGCTTGCATCCTTGCCACCCAAGCGGAGGCGTTTTAAGAAAAAACCAGTCGGAGTTGAAAAA
>JAYTQP010000591.1:0-6197 GCA_043746675.1 Rhodospirillales bacterium
CGCGTGGTGGCGCGCACGGTTAGCCAGTCCTGGCCTGGCGGGCAAGCGCGACCTTGGGTGGGCTGGGGTGTGTGGACGAGGGGGAGACCGCAAATCGCGCCGCCGTTGGATTGCCCCAATCGTGCGCCATATAAACTGAACATCGTTTGGAGGCCGAGGATGCGCCCGTTATTGATCGTCGCCGGTTTGCTGCTGGCCCTGCCGGTGCAAGCCGAAACCCTGCTGCACCTCAGCGAGACCGCGCAAATCCGGGTCCACCCCGATCGGCTTTCGGCCAATCTGCGGTTCGAAGCCGAAGGTGCCACCCCGGTCGAGGTGCAGGCCAAGGTCAACGCGGCGATCGCCGCAGCCCTGGGTCAGGCCAAAAAAACCGCCGGCGTTAGCGTTGGCACCGGCAGTTACTCGGTCTGGCAGACCCAGGCCGACGCCAAGGCGCCGAAACGCTGGCACGCCGGGCAAGGGCTCGAACTGCATGGCGGCGACGGGGCAATGGTGCTCACCCTGGTCGGCGTGTTGCAAGGCGAGGGGTTGCTGGTGCAGCAGCTTGGCTGGGGGCTGGCGCCGGACACCGCGCGCAAGGCGCATGCGGACGCCACCCGGATGGCGCTGAAGGCGCTGCGTGGGCGTGCCGATGACGCCGCGGCGGCGCTGGAGCTCGGCTTCGTTTCGTTCAAAACGGTCAACCTCGACCCATCCGGCTTCACCCCGCGCGGCGGCATGATGATGGCCGCTCCGATGATGGCCCGGGGGGCGGCCATGCCGACACCGGTTGCCGAAGCAACCGACATAACGGTGGAAGCCCGCATCGAGGCGGACGCGGTTCTGGATGTCAAGAAGTAGGGTAAGGACATCCTGACCTACTTCGCCAGTTTGCTCTCCACCACCGACGCCCATAGCGCGACCCCGTACGGGATCGCCGCGTCATTGAAATTATACTGGTGGTTATGCACCGGGGCGCTATCGCCGCCATTGCCGAGATTGATGAAGGCGCCAGGGATCTTTTCCATCATGAAGGCAAAATCTTCCGATGCCATCACCGGCGGGCGGACGCGGTTGACCTCCGCTTCGCCAACAACCGACGCCGCAGCATCGGCAACCACGGTCAACTGAGCGGCATCGTTGACCAGTGGTGCAAAGATCAGACGGAAATCCACTTTCGCTTCCGCGCCATAGCCGGCCGCGATACTGGTGGCGAGGCGACGCATATTCGCCTCGATCAACGCCATCGTCTCCCGCTTCATCGTCCGCACCGTACCGCCGAGCAGCCCGGTTTCCGGGATCACATTATAGGCATCGCCGACCAGCAGCCGGGTGACCGACAGCACCGCGGTATCGGAGGGCGAAATATTGCGCGCCACGATCGATTGCAGCGCGTTCGCCAGGGTGCTGGCCACCAGCACCGGATCAATGCTTTCCTCCGGCCGCGCGCCATGCGCGCCGCGCCCGGTGATGGTGATGTCAAAAAACGCGCCCGCCGCCATCGCCGTCCCCGGCGCAATGCCGAACTTGCCGACCGGCATTCCCGGCGCGTTATGCATTCCGAAAATCGCCTCGCACGGGAAACGTTCGAACAACTTGTCCTCCAGCATGGCCAGCGCCCCGCCCATGCCTTCCTCGCCGGGCTGGAAAATGAAGTTCACCGTGCCGGTGAAGTTGCGCGTTTCTGCCAGATAGCGCGCCGCACCCAGCAGCATCGTGGTGTGCCCATCATGCCCGCAGGCGTGCATCACGCCCGGATTGCGTGACGAATATTCCAGATTGGTCTGCTCATGGATGGGCAGCGCATCCATGTCCGCGCGCAGCCCGATCGCCGGGCCCGTGCCGTTGCGCAGCACCCCCACCACCCCGGTTTTGCCCACGCCGCGATGCACTTCCACGCCCCATGCCTCAAGCTGCCTGGCCACCAGCTCGGACGTGCGATGTTCCTCCATGCCGATTTCCGGATGGGCGTGGATGTCACGCCGGATTGCGGTGAGTTCGGGGACGTACGGGGCGATGTGGTCGATGATCTGGCTGGTCATGGTCCGTCTCCAGGAAAATGTGAGCGTTAGAGCATGATGACCGCCGATAGGAGCGGCCATCATGCTCTAACTTATTGTAAGATCGCGTGATTCAGACCTGCGGTGATTCCACCTTCGGTCATCACGCTCTAGCGCCGCACCAACGAAAGCGACCCGCGGCTGAGCGCTTCGGCGCCGCGTTCGCCCACCAGCGAGGTCCGCCCCAAGGTCATCGCCAAGCCGCGTTCGGCGTCGAAGGTGATGATGTGGATGAAGAACACCATGCCGGGCTGGGCCAGGATCGGCTGGCCGGCATAGAGCATCGGCGTGTCCATCCAATTCGGCGCGAACGTGGTGCCGAGCGAATAGCCGCAGGCATTCAGCCGCTGGGCGCGCAGGCCGTGCGCGTCGAGCGTGTTCGCATGGGCGTCGAACACCGCACTCAGCGGTTCACCGGGACGCAAAGCGGCTTCCGCGGCGTAGAGCGCTTCCTCACAGGCTTGGTGCATTTCCACCAGCGCGGGGTCGGCGCGGCCGATCAGGAAGGTGCGCATCAGGCAGGCATGGTAATGGCGGTAGGCGCCGGCGAATTCGAGCGTGAGCTGGTCGTTGGGATCGAGATGGCGGCGGCCGGTGAAATAGCGGCACATCAGCGCGCCTTGGCCTGAGCCGATGATATATTCGTTGGCCGGATCGTCACCGCCGCCGCGAAACACCGCGGATTGCATGTCGGCGAGAATATCGCCCTCGAACGCGCCTGGCCGGGTGCCAGCTTCGGCGGCATCGAGCGCGGCATCGGCCAGTTCGGCGGCGCGGCGCACATAGACGAGTTCGGCCGGTGACTTCACCACCCGCAAGGCGGAAATCAGGCCGGAGGCGTCCTGCAAATCGGCAAACCCCTCCATCGCCGCCGAAAGTTTCCTGCCATTGGCGGCGGTGAGGCCGTAAGCGTCCCACTCCACGCCGACCGTTGACCATGCTTGGCCGAGCCCGCGCAGCATTTCCCGCAATTCGACCGCCGGGTTGGCATTCGGCCCGTCTACCCAGACCCTGATATCATCCACAACCGAGGTGAAGCGTGCCTGCAACCGATCCGGCGCCCGCGTCAGCAGCGCCAGCCTTCCGTCGTCGGTCAGCACCAGGCACTGGAAATAGACATAGCCGAATGTGTCGTAGCCGGTGAGCCAGTACATGCTTTCCTGGCGAAACATCAGCAGCGCGGAAATTCCCTGCCGTTGCATGGCGGCGATCGTAGCCGCCTTGCGGGCGGCGAATTCATCGTGGCTGAAATGCAGGTTGGCACCGGCGATCAGTGCGGTCATGCGACTGCTTTCGGAAGATCGAAGTTGGCATTGATCATTTTGCTCGGCAGCGGATGTCCGACGATGTCTTGCACCAGGCGCGGGCATTCCACGATGGCGGCCTGGCGATACAAATCAGCGATCCGGCGCTGCATGGCCACATCCTGGGCGTGATCTCGGCGCTGGTTGCGCAACGAAAACGCGTCCGACGCGGCGAAGCTGAGCTTGCCCGAAATCTCGATCACGCCAGCCTGCAACGCCCGCTTCAGTCCCGCGTCATTCAGATAAATGCCCGAATATACCACCCCTGTACGCGGGGTGATCGCCGCGCACACCGCTTCCGCATCCGCCATTTGCGGCACCTGCTTGGGCGACACAAAGCTCACCATCTGGATCGCGCCCACCCCAGTCGCGGCCAGCGCGTCGATCAGTTGCACCTTGGCCTGGGTGGAAATCCGCGTCGGGTCTCCGACGCCCTCGAACTGGCAGCCTTCACGCGGGCCGACTTCGACGAGGTTGATGCGTTTGGGGAGGGACATTGGCCGGCGCCCTAGCGCAAATCCGCAACGGCATCGAAATAAGCCTGCATGGCGTCCATATGCGCCTGCGTGGTGCGACCGGCGATCCGTTTGCGGATGCCGCGGGTAAAAGTGTTGTTCAGGGTGATGTGCGTCACCCCCAGCGCCTTCCAGGCCTTGAACTCGGCGCGCCAATCCTCCGGCGTGCCATCGCCGGCAGAGGTCCAGACTTCGAGCCCGACGCTGGCCGGATCGCGGCCGGCGGCCTCGGTCATGCGGCGGAGTTTGTCCCATTCGGTCTGCGCGGCCTCTCCCGGCGGATGGGCCAGCATCATCCAGCCATCGCCGATGCGGGCGATGCGCTGCAGGGTCACATCCATATGGCCGCCGAACCAGACCGGGATGCGGTGGGCGAGGGGCAGCGGGTTGATGCCGGCGTCCGGGATGGTGTGGTATTTGCCGTTGAAGGTGACGTGCGGTTCGGCCCACAGCGCCTGCATCACCTCTACCTGTTCTTCCGAGCGTTTGCCGCGATTGCGGAAATTCTCGTTGAGGCCGACGAATTCGACCTCATTCCAGCCGATGCCCACGCCGAGGCGCAGGCGGCCGCCGCCGGCCAGCACGTCCACACAGGCCGCCTGTTTGGCCACCAGCACCGCCTGGCGCTGGGCCAGCACCAGCACCTGGGTGGAGAATTCGATGGTTTTGGTGCAGGCGGCGAGGAAGCCCATCAGCACGAACGGATCGTGGAAAAAGTCGGCGGAGGTGTTGCGGTTGCCCCAGTCCGGCCGGCTGGCGGCGTTCACCCCGAGCACATGGTCGGTCAGGCAGAGATGGTCGTAGCCCGTCGCCTCCGCCGTTTGTGCATATTCCCGCACGATCGCCGATGTGCCGCCGATATCGCCCAAAGGCATTCCGATCCCGATTTTCATCTGCGCTGGTTCCCGCTGTTTGTCCGCTTGCCCTGATCCTATAGACTGCTGCGCAACAGGCAACGGAGAGGCCACGTGCTCAAGCTCGGATACAAGGCTTCGGCCGAACAGTTCGCACCGAACAAGCTGCTGGATTTCTCGGTTTATGCCGAAGAATGCGGGTTCGAATCGGTGTTCGTCAGCGACCATTTCCAGCCCTGGAAACACACGGATGGGCACGCGCCGTTTTCGCTGACCTGGCTGGGCGCGCTCGGCGCGCGGACCAAGCGGGTGGTGATGGGCACCAGCGTGCTGACCCCGACCTTTCGCTACCACCCCTCGATCGTGGCGCATGCCTTCGCCACCATGGGGGTGATGTTCCCGGACCGGGTGATCCTCGGCATCGGCACTGGCGAGGGGTTGAACGAGGTTCCCTCGACCGGGCAGCCCTGGCCGGAATTCAAGGAACGGTTTGCCCGCATGCGCGAAGCGGTCAGTTTGATCCGCCAGCTCTGGACCGCTGATCGGGTCAGCTTCGAGGGCACCTATTACAAAACCGAAGCCGCGACGATCTACGACAAGCCGGTGCGGCCGGTGCCGATCTACGTCGCCGGCGCCGGCGCGATGGTGGCGAAATACGCCGGCCGGATGGGCGACGGCTTCATCTGCACGTCCGGCAAGGGGGAGGCGCTTTACACCGAAACCCTGCTGCCAAACCTCGCCGAGGGGATCAAGCTCGGCGCGCCGAAAGCCGCGCCGTACGACCGGATGATCGAAGTGAAGGTCAGCTTCGACACCGACAAGCAGCGCGCCCTGGAGGACACCAAGCATTGGGCCGCGCTGGCGCTGACGCCGGAAGAAAAGATGGCGGTGGAAGACCCGATGGCGATGGAAGCGCTCGCCGACGCGCTGCCGCTGGAGCGCACCGCCAAGCGCTGGATCGTGTCGGGCGACGCGGACGAGCACGTGGAAAAAATCGGCTGGTATGTCGGGCTGGGCTTCAACCATTTGGTGTTCCACGCGCCGGGGCCGGATCAGGCGCGGTTCCTGAAATTATACGGGCAGGACGTGCTGCCGCGCCTGCGCAAGCGCTTCGGATGACCACCGCAAGCCTGTCCCTGCATGCGCTGCCGGGGATCCCGATGGTGCAGCCGGGCGATGACATTGCCGGGCTGATCGGCGAAGGGCTGGCGCGTGCCGGGCTGGCGCCGCGGGACGGCGACGTGTTTGTGCTGGCGCAGAAAATCATCTCCAAGGCCGAGGGCCGGACGGTTCTGCTCGATCAGGTCACGCCGGGGCCGGAGGCGATCGAACTGGCCGGGAAGATCGACAAGGACCCGCGCGTGGTCCAGGCGATCCTGGGCGAAGCCGTGCGGGTGGTGCGCGCGCGGCCGGGCCTGCTGATCGTGGAGCACCGGCGCGGCTACGTGATGGCCAACGCCGGGGTGGACCAGTCCAACGTGGCGC
>JAYTQP010000592.1:0-4089 GCA_043746675.1 Rhodospirillales bacterium
TCGTCCACCGGCGGCAGGCGAATGAAGCGCTCGGCCTGCGCGGGCAGCGGGATCAGCGCCCGCATGCCAACGCCGTCTTCATCCCGATGCAGCCGCAGCGCCATCACCAGCCCCATGTTGGGGATGAACGGGAAGGGATGCGCCGGGTCGATCGCCAGTGGGGTTAGCACCGGGAACACCCGTTCCATGAACCAGGTTTCCAGCCAGGCGCGGTCGGCGGCGGAAATTGCCAGCGGCTCCACCAGCACGATGCCGGCATGCGCCAGCGTGGCGCGCAACTGGTGCCAGACGCGCAGTTGCTCGCTCATCAGGATGGTGCAGCGCGCCTCCACCGCCAGCAGTTGCTGCGCCGGGGTGCGGCCGTCGGGCGATAATTTGGTCACGCCCGCTTTGGCCTGACCGATCAGGCCGGCGACCCGCACCGAGTAGAATTCATCGAGGTTGCTGGCGCTGATGGAAACGAAGCGCACCCGTTCCAGCAGGGGATGGCGGGGGTTTTCGGCTTCTTCGACCACGCGGTGGTTGAAATCGAGCCAGGAAAGCTCGCGGTTGATGAAGCGTTCCGGCGCCGCCTCGGCGGCGTGGCCCGGCGGGGTGATCGGCACGTCGGGAACCGGATCATTGGGGGGATGGGGGGCGTCCACGGCCCAGCTCCGTCGCTTGGTATGACCCATCCTAGCGCAATCCCGCTTTCGGTTCGCCAGCGATCGCGGCGATCGGCAAGACATTCTGATGATAGTTGGCGTCAGCGGTGATTTCTCGGGCTTCGATCAGCTCGGCCAGCACCTGGCCGGCCTGGCGCTGGCTGAAACGGCCGGCGGTGGCGAGCGAGGCGTGATCCAGTCGGGCGACCGCTTCGCGGATGCTGGCCGGATCGCGCGGCAGGCGTAGCAGCAGCCAGGCCTGCACGGCGTCATCCACCCGCAACTGGCGGTCGGCCAACTGGCTGGCGAGCAGGCCGCGCAGCAGGCTTGCTTCCGCCCGGTGGATTTCTACCGCGACGGTGGCGCGCAGCCGGCTGGCCAGATCGGGCAGATCGGTGTGCCAGCGCGCCGGCGCCCGGCGGGCCGCCAGCAGCACCGCCAGCCCGGCTTCGGCGGCGGCGTTCAGCACATGCAGCAGCACCCGTTCGGGGATGGCGTCGGCGTTGTCGAGCGCCAGCGGGCGTTGCGGCGGGCGGTTCGGCAGGTCGCGGACCTCGGGCATTTCGGCGCCGGCGCGGCCCGCCCAGATATGCAGCAGGTGGGTCTTGCCGCAGCCTTCGTCGCCCCACAGCGCCAGCCGGTGCTGCGGCCACGCCAGATCACCGTCAATCCAGGCCAGCGCGTCATGGTTGGACGCCGCGCGCAGAAACCCGGCATCGGTGAAATGCGATGTGCGCTGAAACGGCAGCGGCAATTGGCGGGCGGACATCAGCGCGGCGGTTCGGGACGCGGCGGAGGATCGAGATAGAGCGGGCTTTGCAAATAGCGCCGCAGCCAGAAGCGCAGCAGCACCCCGATCGTGGCGGTAACCGGGACCGCCAGCAGAACGCCCACGAAGCCGAACGCCGCACCACCGGCGAGCAAAGCGAAAATCACCCAGACGGCGTGCAGTTCCACCCGATCGCCAAGAAAACGCGGATAGATCACGTAGCCTTCCAGAATATTACCGACCACGAACACCAGCCCGACTATCGCCACCCCGGTCCAGGTCGGGAACTGCGCGATCGCCAGCCCGACCGCGAACACCAGCCCGGTGATGCTGCCGACATAGGGAATGAACGACAGCAGCCCCGCCGTCATGCCGACGATCAGCCCGAGATCGAGCCCGACCAGCGACAGCGCGGAGGCATAATAGATCGCCAACAACAGGCAGCACAGCGCCTGACCGCGCACCCAGGCGGACAGGATGCGGTCCACTTCCCGTGCCTGCGCCCGCAGCACATCGTCGTAACGGCGCGGCAGCCAGCCATCGAGCTGGCCGATTATGCCCGGCCAGTCGCGCAGCAGGTAGAAGCCGACCACCGGGGTGACCACCAGCAGGGAGATCACGTTGAACAGGGCGAAGCTGTTGCCGATCACCCGGGTCAACGCGGTCACCAGGAAGGACAGCATCGCCCCGGCCTGCCCGCTGACCAGATCGCGCAGTTTCTCATCGACGAAATCGGCACCCAGCCGGTCTTGCAGGCCAAGCAAGGCGGCGCCGGAAAAATCCCGGATCAGGCCGACATAAACCGGCACGCGAGCGACCAGGATGCCGATCTGGGCGACCAGCAGCGGATACAGCAGCAGCGCGAACAGCAGCATCACCAGCAGCAGCCCGACCACCAGCACGCCGGCGGCGATCGTGCGGCGAACGCCGATGCGCGCGAGCTGGCGGGCCAGCGGATCGAGAAAATAGGCGATCCCGGCAGCGGCGACGAACGGCAGCAGGACGGAGGCGAATAATTTCAGCATCGTCCAGGCTACGATCAGCAGCCCGATCAGCAGCGCGTAGCGCTGGCCTCTGGTGGCAGGCGGCGGCGATGCGGCTTGGTTCATCAGGTGCGTACCGTGTTCCAGACGTAGGCCGTGCCGGAAGCGAACGTGCTGGCGGCGACGGCTGCCACCAATAGCCCGATCAGCCCTTCCGCCACCAGCGGGAAGCCGGTCGGCGCGATGCCATCGAGCAGCAAGGTGACCGCCACCAGCAGAATTTGCAGCGTGGTGTTGAGTTTGGAAATCCACAGCGGCTTGATCGTGACGCCATGTCCGGTGACCGCCAGCAGCAGCACCCCGCCGACAATGATCGCATCGCGGAACACCACCATGATGGCCAGCCAGTCCGGCAACGCCCGCACCACCGCAAGCGTGATGTACATCGAGACCAGCAGCGCCTTGTCGGCGACCGGATCGAGCATCGCGCCGATCAAAGTGGTGCCCTGGCGACGGGCCAGCCAGCCGTCGATCGCGTCTGACGCACCGGCGGCGGCGAACAGCCAGAAGGCCGCCAGCGGGCGCTGGTACAGCACCAGCCCGACCGCAACCGGCACCGCGCACAGCCGGGCGAAGGTGATGGCGTTCGGCAGGTTGACCAGGGCGCTGCGGGCGGCCGGGCGCGACTGGCTGCCGTCAGGC
The DNA here is from genome assembly GCA_043746675.1 of Rhodospirillales bacterium. Classification (GTDB taxonomy): domain Bacteria; phylum Pseudomonadota; class Alphaproteobacteria; order Acetobacterales; family Acetobacteraceae; genus CAITOL01. The sequence goes on from JAYTQP010000592.1 coordinate 3,099, forward strand.
ATGCGGCGCGCCTCGGCGCATTGCATGCCAGCCTGCGCTATGGTTGTTTTCGCCGTCTCGCCGGCGCGCCGAGGTGGCGATCATGTTTCACCGTGTTCTGAACCGTCGCCGCGATCGTGCCGGATCGGAGCCCTTCAAGCATAGGACTTTCGCATGGCCAGGACTTTCGCATGCCCAGCATGACCTATCACGCCGCCGGCGTCGACATCGATGCGGGGGACGCGCTTGTCGAGCGGATCAAGCCGCTGGCCCGCGCGACCAGCCGCGCCGGCGTGATGGGCGGGCTGGGCGGGTTTGGCGCGCTGTTCGATCTCAAGGCTGCCGGCTTTGTCGATCCGGTGCTGGTGTCCGCCACCGACGGCGTTGGCACCAAGCTGAAGATCGCCATCGACACCGGGCTGCACGACCGCGTCGGCATCGATCTGGTAGCGATGTGCGTCAACGATCTGGTGGTGCAAGGGGCCGAGCCATTGTTTTTCCTGGATTATTTCGCTACCGGAAAATTATCGGTGGAGCAGGCGAGCCGGGTGATCGGCGGCATCGCCGAGGGCTGCAAGCTGGCCGGTTGCGCCCTGGTGGGCGGCGAAACCGCTGAAATGCCGGGCATGTATTCCGGCGAGGATTATGATCTGGCCGGATTTTCGGTCGGCGCGGCGGAGCGCGATGGGCTGTTGCCGAAAGCTGTCGGACCCGGCGACGTGGTGCTGGGGCTGGCGAGTTCGGGGGTGCATTCGAACGGGTTTTCCCTGGTGCGGCGGATCGTGGAAGCCGGTAATGCCGGCTGGGCGGCGCCGGCGCCGTTTGCCGCCGGCGAAACACTCGGGCAGGCGCTGATGGCGCCGACGCGGATCTACGTGCGGTCGCTGCTGGCGCTGCATCGGGCCGGGCAGTTGAAGGCAGCGGCGCACATCACCGGCGGCGGGCTGGTCGGCAATTTGCCGCGGGTGCTGCCGGATGGGGTGCGCGCGGTGCTGGATGCGCGCCGATGGAC
>JAYTQP010000593.1:0-1520 GCA_043746675.1 Rhodospirillales bacterium
AACCCGGTCCAGCCGAGGTCGGCCATTTCCCGCCACAAACTGCGGGAAAATCCGTCGGCATCCGCACTGTCACGCAGCTTGCGCAGCATCAGCACCGGCGATTTTTCGGTGAAGAATTCCAGCGCGCTGTCGCGCACCATCTGGGCTTCGGCGTTGAGAATAAGGGCCATGGGGGGACTTCCTAGAGCGTGATGATGTTTGGCGGAATCGCCAATAAATCTGAATCACGCGACCAAACAAAGAGTTAGATCGAGGTGGCTTCGCCTATCAGAAGCCACCCCGATCTAATCCGGCAGGCCAAGCACACGCTTGGCAATGATGTTGAGCTGCACTTCAGACGTACCGCCTTCGATGGTGTTGGCCTTACTGCGCAGCCATTCGCGGGTGTTGCGCAGATGGTTGGGGTCGAATTCCTCGCCTTCCCAGCCCAGCATCTGGTCGCCGCCGGCCGCCAGCATGGTTTCGTAGCGGGTCTTGTTCAGTTCGGTGGCGTAGTATTTGAACATCGCCGACATCGGCCCCGGCGGCTGGCCGGCCTCGGCCGCTTCGGCGGCACGGCGGCGGGTGAGCTGGAAGGCATGCGCGCCCATCAATTGCACGCTGATGCGTTCGCGCAAGGCGGGATCGGCAACGCGGCCGTCGCGCTCACCCACCGCATCCTTGGCGATGGCGTAAACCGGCTTGTCCGCGGTCACCGCGCTGCGATCGCCGATGCCGCCGATGCCTTTGCGTTCATGTTCAAGCAGCCGCTTGGCGATGGTCCAGCCCTTGTTGCTTTCGCCGACCAGATTGCCGGCCGGCACCTGCACGTTTTCCAGGAAGGTTTCGCAGAACACCGAATAGCCCGATATCAGCGTGATCGGCCGCGCTCGCACCCCCTGCCATTCCATGTCGATCAGCAGGAAGCTGATGCCTTCATGCTTTTTCGCCGCCGGATCGGTGCGGACGAGGCAGAAAATCTTGTCCGACAAATGCGCGTTGCTGGTCCAGATCTTGTGGCCGTTGACCAGATAATGCTCGCCCTGCAGCACCGCGCGGGTTTGCAGCCCGGCAAGGTCGGACCCCGCCCCCGGCTCGCTATAGCCCTGACACCAGCGGATTTCGCCCTTGATGATGGCGGGCAGATGCTCGACCCGCTGTTCCTCGGTGCCGAATTCCAGCAGCACCGGCCCGAGCATGGAAATGCCCATGCCGCTGAGCGGAGAACGGGCGCCGATGGCCCGCATTTCCTCGTCGAACACCATCGCCGCGTCCTTGTCGAGGCCGCCGCCGCCGTATTTCTTCGGCCAGGTCGGCGTGGTCCAACCCTTCGCCGCCATCCGGTCGAGCCAGAGCTTGGTATCCGGGTTTTTATAGGTCGCGTTACGCCCGCCGGAACTGCCCTCATCCATCGGCATCGGCGTGCGCATGGAAGCGGGACAATTCGCCTCCAGCCAGGCGCGGGTTTCCCCGCGGAAATTCTCCAACACAGCCATTTCAGCCTCCCATCGTTGGCGCCAGCGAACCACTGTGTGGCACCT
>JAYTQP010000594.1:0-1715 GCA_043746675.1 Rhodospirillales bacterium
GGTGGGCTATTCGCCGGTGCTGCCGGCGCCGGCCGGGGTGGCGGCGGATGCGCTGTCGGCGCTGCTCAATCTCGGCTATCGCCGGCCGGAGGCGTCGGCGGCGGTCGGGCGGGTGGTCGAGCGGCTCGGCGAGGATGCGCCGGTCGATCGGGTGATCCGGGAATGCTTGCAGGAACTGGCGCGATGAGTGCCAACGCGGGGAGTGACCGCCCGATTTCCCCGCAACGCGCGGATGAGGACGCCGCCGAGGCCAGCCTCCGTCCGCAAACATTGGCAGAGTTCGTTGGCCAGCAGGCGTCGCGGGAAAATCTGGCGATTTTTATCCAGGCTGCGAAGTATCGGGCAGAAGCCCTTGATCATGTGTTGCTTCATGGTCCGCCGGGGTTGGGTAAGACCACGCTGGCGCAGATTGTCGCGCGGGAGTTGGGGGTGGGGTTTCGGGCGACCTCCGGCCCGGTGATCCAGCGGGCCGGCGATCTTGCCGCCATTCTGACCAATTTGCAGCCGCGCGACGTGCTGTTCATCGACGAAATCCATCGGCTGCAGCCCGCCATCGAGGAGGTGCTGTATCCGGCGATGGAGGATTTTCAGCTCGATCTGATCATCGGTGAGGGGCCGGCGGCGCGCAGCGTGCGCATCGATCTGGCGCCGTTCACCCTGGTTGGCGCCACCACCCGGGCCGGGCTGCTGGCCACCCCGTTGCGCGACCGGTTCGGCATTCCGCTGCGGCTGGTGTTCTATACGCCGCAGGAATTGCAGCAGATTGTTGCCCGGGGCGCGGATAAACTGGGCTTCGCGCTGACCGCCGATGGTGCCCGCGAAATCGCCCGGCGATCACGCGGGACGCCGCGCGTCGCCGGCCGGCTGCTGCGCCGGGTGCGCGATTTCGCCCATGTGCAGGGCGACAGTCCGGTCGATCGCGATCTGGCGGATGCCGCGCTGCGGCGGCTGGAAGTGGACCCGATCGGGCTGGATGCGATGGATCGGCGCTATCTCCGACGCATCGCCGAGCACCATGCCGGCGGGCCGGTGGGGGTCGAAACGCTGGCCGCCGCGCTGGCCGAGGCGCGCGATACGCTGGAAGACGTGATCGAACCCTACCTTATCCAGGAAGGCCTGGTTCTGCGCACCAGCCGCGGACGTATGCTTGGGGAGCGGGGCTGGCGTCACCTTGGGTTGACCCCGCCGGCCGGCAGCCAGCCGGTGCTGGACCTGCTGGCGCCCGATGCGCCGGAGGACGAATGACGGCCGATCTGCGGGCCAGCATCCAGGACGGCGTGCATCGCCATGACCTTCGCGTTTATTACGAGGATACCGATGCCGGCGGGGTCGTGTATCACGCCAATTATCTGCGCTTCGCCGAACGCGCCCGCACCGAGGCGCTGCGCGCGCTCGGCGTGCCGCATGCCGACATGGCGCGCGAACATGGACTCATATTCATGGTGCGACGCGGAAAACTGGACTATTTGGCGCCGGCACGGCTCGACGATGCGATCCATGTGGCGACCGAGGTGATCGCCCTGCGCGGTGCCGTGGTGAGGCTGCGGCAGACGGTCTGGCGGGATGCGCGGCGCCTAGTGGTGGCCGAAATCGAACTGGCCTGTCTGCGGGCGATGGATCAACGGCCGCAACGTATCCCGCCGCGCTGGCGCGATGCGCTGCAAGCGATGTCGGACGCGATTTCGCCCTGATTTGCGCGGAATAGGTTTGGACGG
>JAYTQP010000595.1:0-1991 GCA_043746675.1 Rhodospirillales bacterium
TGCGCCGGGGTTCGGCCGATGCCGGCGATCAGGGTTTCCATCGCGTGCGGCGGAAATTCCTGACCGTGCTCGGTGCCGGCGGCGCGGGAGATGCTTTCATTCATCAAGGTGCCGCCGAGATCGTTGGCGCCGGCATTGAGGCAGGCGGCGGCGCCATCCGGCCCCATCTTGACCCAGGATGTCTGAATGTTGGGGATCAGCGGGTGCAGCGCCAGGCGGCCGACGGCATGCATCAGCACCGCTTCGCGGAATGTCGGGCCTTTGCGGGCCTGGCCGCGCAGATACATCGGCGCCTCCATGTGCACGAACGGCAGCGGCACGAATTCGGTGATGCCGCCGGTTTCGGCTTGCAGGTCGCGCAAAACAAGCAAATGCCGCGCCCAGGAAATCGGGCGCTCGACATGGCCGTACATAATGGTCGAAGTCGTGCGCAGCCCCTGGTGGTGGGCGGCCTTGATGGCCGCCACCCATTCCGCGGTGTTGATCTTGTCGGCGCAGATGATGGCGCGAACTTCGTCGTCCAGAATTTCCGCCGCCGTGCCCGGCAGCGTGCCAAGGCCGGCCTGTTTCAGACGGGCCAGCAGCGCATCGAGGCTGATGCCAAGGGTGGCCGCGCCCTGGGTGATTTCCAGCGGGGAAAAGGCATGGATGTGCATGCCAGGAACCGCCTGTCGGATCGCCGCGCAAATACCGATATAGGTTTCGCCGGTATAATCCGGATGGATGCCGCCTTGCAGGCAGACCTCGGTGGCGCCACGGTCCCAGGCTTCCTGCGCGCGGCGGGTGATTTCCTCCATCGCGAGATCATAGGGCGCGCCGCGCAGGGCTTCGTGGGTTTTTCCCTTGGAAAACGCGCAGAACTTGCATTTGTAGTAGCAGATATTGGTGTAGTTGATGTTACGGTTGACGACGTAACGGATCACGTCACCGCTGACGGCGCGGCGAAGCGCGTCGGCCGCGCTTGTTACGTAGGCATAATCGATATCGCGGGCGGCAAACAAGCGCACGATTTCGGGTTCGTCGAGCCGGCGTCCGTTCGTCGCGCGATCGACGACGCGGCGCAGCGCCGGATCGATCTGGCTGGAAAACACGGGCGGGGTTTGGGGGATTGTCGTGTTGCCGGGCGCCCAGTCATCGTTGCGGGCGAGGCCGTCGGCATCGATCATGCGGCGGACAATGCTGGCGAGTTCGGGCGCCAGCCAGGTGTCCGCATCGCGCGCGTAGGCCGGATAGATCGGCAGCCGCGGCACCAGGATTTTGCCGACATCCGCCGTGCGCTGCGCCAGAACATCCAGTTCCGGCCAGGGTGCTTCCGGATTGACGTGATCCGGCGTAACCGGGGATACGCCCCCCCAATCATTAATGCCGGCGGCGATCAGGCGTTCATAGTCCGCCGGGGTAAGGTTCGGCGGTGCTTGCAGGTTCATCGCCGGGCCAAGGATCAGGCGGGCGGCGGCGATGGTCCAAAGCAGATCATCCAGATCGGGTTCTTCGGCGTTGGCGCGCTTGGTGTTCGGCTTGGCGCGGAAATTCTGCACGATCACTTCCTGGATGTGACCGTATTGGGCATGCAGGTCGGCGATTGCCACCAGGCTGTCCAGCCGTTCCTGGCGGGTTTCGCCGATGCCGATCAGGATGCCGGTGGTGAACGGAATTTTCGCTTCCCCGGCGAGGCGAATGGTTTCCAGCCGCACCGCCGGGCGCTTGTCCGGCGAACCATAATGCACCCCGCCGGGTTCACCTAAACGTTCGCTGATCGATTCGAGCATGATCCCCTGACTGGCATTGACCAAGCGCAAGGATGCGAGTTCGGCGGCGGTCATCACGCCGGGGTTGGCGTGCGGCAACAGGCCGGTATCCCTGAGTACCAGCCCGCACATCGCCGCCAGATAGTCGATGGTGGTGGCGTAGCCGAGCGCGGCCAGCCCGTCGCGGGCGGCCTGATAGCGCCGTTCCGGCTGGTCGCCCAGGGTAAACAAGGCTTCGGTGCA
>JAYTQP010000596.1:0-3632 GCA_043746675.1 Rhodospirillales bacterium
AGCTGGCGGCGGGCGATCGGCGTCTGGGCGGGGCGATGTCGTGGTCGCAGCCAGCCGCGCTGGCGCCATTCCAGCCCGGTTCGGCGTTCGAGGGGCTGACCATTCCGCCGGATGTGCGGATCAACCGCCAAGTGCTGGCCGCCCCTGGCGCGCAGTTGAGCGGCCAGACCTGGGCCAGCCTGACCGACGGCACGCCGTTGGTTACCCAGCGCGCGGTTGGCGCGGGCAGGATCGTGCTGTTCCACGTGACGGCGAACGCGGACTGGTCGGATTTACCGCTATCGGGCCTGTTCGTGGACATGCTGCGCCGGCTGGTGGCGCAGGCGGTCGGGGTGGCCGGGGACGATGCGGCGGCGCGGCTGGCGCCGGTGGAAAGCCTGGACGGGTTCGGTCTGCTCGGCGCGCCACCGCCGTCGGCCAGCGCGATCACCGGCGCCGAACTGGCTGGTGCGGTGGCCGGGGCGAAGCATCCGCCGGGTTTTTACGGGCCGCAAGCCGGCCGGCGGGCGCTGAACCTGGCCAACAATCTGCCGCTTCCGGTCGCCGCCCCGGCAATTTCTGGCGCCAAGTTGGAACCGTTGCGCGATGCCAGCCCGGAACGCGAACTGGCCCCATGGCTGTTGGCGACGGCGTTGGGCCTGCTGGCGATCGACCTGCTGCTGGCATTGCGCCTGCGCGGACTGCTGTCGGCAGCAGTGGTTTTACTCATGCTCGCCCCGGCCGCGCGCGCCCAGCCGACCAACCCGGCGCTGGCCACCCATCTCGCCTTCGTCACCTCCGGCGACAGCGCCGCCGACGCGCTTTCGCAAGCCGGGCTGTTCGGCCTCAGCGATTACGTCAACCGTCGCACCAACGCCGATCTCGCCGAGCCGGTCGGCGTTGTCCCCGGCAAGTCGGACCTGTCGCTTTATCCGCTGTTATATTGGCGGGTATCCGCCGATACCGCCACGCCGCCCTCGGCCGCCATCGCCGCGCTGAATGATTTCATGTCGCATGGCGGGATTATCCTGATCGACACCGCTTCGGGCGGCAGCAGCACCGGCTTTTCCAGCGGGCCGGACCCGATATTGCAGCGGGTGACGGCAGGCCTGGCGATCCCGCCGCTGGCTGCGCTGACCATCCAGCACGTGCTGGCGCGGGCGTTCTATCTGTTGCAGGATTTCCCCGGCCGTTACACCGGCGACGTGGTGTGGGTGCAGCGCGACCAGGACCGCAGCAATGACAGTGTCAGCCCGGTGATCATCGGCGGCAATGACTGGGCATCCGCCTGGGCGATCGATGGCCAGGGCCGCAACCCCTACGCCGTTATCCCCGGCGGCGCCCGCCAGCGCGTGCTGGCCTATCGGTTCGGGATCAATCTGGTGATGTATGCGCTGACCGGCAACTACAAGGGCGATCAGGTCCATGTGCCGGCGATCCTGGAGCGGCTCGGACAATGAGGCTGGAACAGGCCTTCGCCGCCGTCCGCTTCGACCCCGCGCTGCCGTTCTGGCTGCTCGCCAGCTTCGCTGGCCTGTGCGTGGTCCTGCTGGCGCTGGCGGTCTGGCGCGGCGCCCGCGGCACGGTCTGGCGGTTTTTTACCTTCGCCAGCTTGATCTTCTGGCTCGCGGGGCCGCGTTTGGTGCAGGAAACCCGCGAAACCCTGCCCGATATCGCGCTGGTGGTGATCGACCAGTCCGCCAGCATGTCGGTCGGCACCCGCGCGGGTCTGGCGGACGCCGCGCGGCAGGCGCTGGCGTTGCAAGGCCAGGCCCAGAAGGATCTGGATCTGCGGATCATCTCGGTGCCCGAGCAGGGCCGCGACGGCACCCAGCTTTTTGCCGCCATCGACCGCGCGCTGGCCGACATTCCGCGCACCCGCCTCGCCGGCATCATCGCGGTTACCGACGGCCAGGTGCACGACATTCCCGCCGAGGCACGCTGGGGCGCGCCGCTGCATGTGCTGATCCCGGCGCGGGGCGAGGAAATCGATCGCCGCATCCGGGTGATCGAGGCGCCGCAATACGGCATCGTCGGCAAGACGGTGGATATCGCCATCGCCGTCGAGGACCTCGGCACTCCCAACAACGGCATGGCCTACAACACCACCGCTGGCCTGACCGTCCAACGCGACGGCGAACCGGCGAAGCATATGCAGGTTGGGCTGGGGGTGGAAACCCGCATTCCGATCGCCATCACCCGTGGCGGCCCGACGGTTGTGCAACTGACCGTCGATCCGCTGCCGGGGGAGGCCAGTCTGCTCAACAACCGCGTCGTCGCCAGCATCAACGGCGTGCGCGACCGGCTGCGCGTGCTGCTGGTGTCCGGCGAGCCACATCAGGGCGAGCGCACCTGGCGGCGGCTGCTGAAATCCGATCCGGCCGTCGATCTGGTGCATTTCACCATTCTCCGCCCGCCGGAAAAAGACGATCTGACGCCGCTGAACGAACTGGCGCTGATCGCCTTTCCGGTGCGCGAATTGTTCCAGCTCAAGATCAAGGAATTCGACCTGATCATCCTGGACCGCTTCGCCAATCGCGGCCTGCTGCCGCCGACCTATTTGCGCAACATCGCCAATTATGTCCGCGGCGGCGGCGCCCTGCTGATGAGCGCCGGGCCGGAATTTGCCGGCCGCGAAAGCCTGGCCGCGACCCCGTTGGGCGCAATTCTGCCCGGCCGCCCGGCCGGCGGCGTGATCGAGGGCGCTTTCCGCCCGACCGTAACCGCGCTCGGCGCCCGCCACCCGGTTACCTCGGGGCTGACCGATCCGACCGCCTGGGGGCATTGGTATCGCCGCGAGGGGATTGGGACGCCGCGCGGCGAAACCCTGCTGTCCGCCGACGACGCACCGTTGCTGGTGTTGGATCATGTCGAGGAAGGCCGGGTCGCGCTGCTGCTGTCGGATCAAATATGGCTGTGGTCGCGCGGGCATGATGGTGGTGGTCCGCAGGCGGAACTGCTGCGCCGGATCGCGCATTGGCTGATGAAGGAACCCGACCTCGAAGAAACCGCGCTGACCGCCAAAATCGCGGACGGCACGCTCAGCGTCGAAAGCCGCAGCACCGCCGATGATCCGCCGCGCACTGCCAAGGTCACCGACCCGGAAGGCCATAGCGCCGATCTCGCTTTGCACGCCAGCGGCCCCGGCCGCACCACTGCCACCCTGCCCGCGCTATCCCCGGGGGTTTGGCAGGTTGCCGCCGGCGGATTGCGCAGCTTCGTCGCCGCCGGCCAGGCCAACCCGCGCGAGATCGCGGATTTGCGCGCCACCGCGACCTTGCTGGCGCCGATTGCCGCAGCCTCCGGCGGCAGCGTGCATTGGCTGGACCCCGCCGGCGCGCCCGAAATTCGCCGCACCGAACCTGGGCGCGAAATGTCCGGCAACGCGTGGATTGGCTTGCCGCGCCGCAACGACCATATCGTCACCGGGGTCGCCGACCTGCCGCTGCTGCCGCCCTGGCTGGCGTTGCCGCTGATCCTCGGATTGGCGCTGCTGGCCTGGCGGCAGGAAGGGCGTTAATTTATTTTAGGACAAGGAGTGCGTGTGTTTCAGAATTTAACCCCCCCCAGCCGACGCATGGTCTTCCTGGCGCTGATCGGCTTCGTCGGCCTGCCGCTGCTGGTCGGCCTGTCCAGCGGCTCGATCACCGCCG
>JAYTQP010000597.1:0-2141 GCA_043746675.1 Rhodospirillales bacterium
CGCTGCATGGTTTCGAGCGGCAGTTTGCCGAGCGGCAGGCCGACCAGCGCCAGCGCCATGATCGGCTGGCCGCCCATGGCGTAGACATCGGACAAAGCGTTGGCGGCGGCGATGCGGCCGAACTCGAAGGGATCGTCGACGATCGGGGTGAAGAAATCGACGGTCGCGACCAGGGCCTGGCTGTCGTTGAGACGCCAGACGGCGGCGTCGTCCGAGGTTTCCGGCCCGACGAGCAAATTCGGAAACGCCCCGAATGCCGGCACGCCCGCCAGGATTTCGCGCAGCACGCCGGGCGAAAGTTTGCAGCCGCAGCCGCCGCCGTGGGCCAAGCTGGTCAATCTGATCGCGGTGCTTTGATCCATGGTGTCCTCCGTTGCTGGACGGTAGCCGACGCCGCTGGTTGCACCAAATGTGGAAAAGTTTTTTGGTTCTTTTTTCCAAAAAAGAACTTCTTGCTGCACTGCACTATCTCCGGCAACCTCGTCTTATGGTCGAAAAACTCTCCGAAAACCTATTGGCCCTGACTGCCAGGCTGGGCGGGCAAACCACCGAGGACCCGTTCGGCAAGCCGGTGCTGCTGGTGGCGCTGGCGATCACGCGGCGGATGGATGGGGGGGAGATCGGGTTCGACGACGTGGCCGGGGTGATTGCCGAATTGCGCGATGCGGCGTTTGTTGGTCGGGCGGCCAGGATTGCCGATTATGTTGGCGGGGTGGATATGGCGGCGTCGGATGCGGCGCTGATGTGTTTGGCCCGGCTGATTTTGCGGCCGGACCCGGATGACAGCCCGGTGCGGTGGGCGGATTATCGGGCCTCGGTGGAGCGGACCAGGTTCGCGGCGGTGTTTACCGCGCATCCCACGTTCGCGTTGCCCAGGGCCGTCGGGCACGCGCTGGCGGAGGCGGCGTCTGGGCGGCCGGCGCAGAAATTTGCGTCGCACCGGTCGGCGCCGATCGCGCTGGTGGATGAATTTGCCCAGGCGGTGGCGGCGATCGCCAATGGGCGGGATGCGATCGATCGGTTCAACGCGGCGCTGCTGTCGGTGGCGCGCCAGGCCTGGCCGGATCGGTGGACGGAACTGGTGCCACGGCCGGTGATCCTGACCAGTTGGGTCGGCTATGACACCGACGGCCGCACCGATATCGGCTGGTGGGACACGCTGCGGCTGCGGCTGGAGATGAAGCGGCTGCAACTGGCAAGGGTGCAGGCCCAGCTTGCCGGTTTGGTGACGGCGGCCGCGCTGTCCGCGCGGGTGGCGCAGGCGGCGGAGATGGTGGTGGCGCAGATCGCCGCCTGCCCGCCGGAGCCTGAACCGGCGGCGGTGGTGCATTTCGCCCAGGCTTTGATCCGCGGGCGGGATGTGGCGATGGCGTCTCCCGCGCCGCTGCTCGGGCTGTTCGAAGCGGCGATTGCGGCCGCGGATGAGGGCGAAAAACTGGCGTTGGGTGTGGCGCGGGCCGGGTTGGTCAGCCACGGCCTGGCGCTGGCGCACACCCATGTGCGGCTGAACGCGGCGCAGTTGCACAATGTGGTGCGGCAGCGGCTGGGGATCACCGATCCGCCGGAGGAGCCGTCGCGGCGGCGCGCGCTGCTGGCCGCGATCAATGCGGCGCTGGATGTGGTGCAGCCGATCCCGGTGGATTTCGGCGGGCTGCTGGCCGAACAGGCCTCCGCCGCGCGGCTGATGATGACGGTGGCGCAGATCGTGAAGCACGTGGACGGTTCGGTGCCGGTGCGCTTCCTGATCGCCGAGACCGAAACCGGCTACACATTGCTCGCCGCGCTGTGGCTGGCGCGCCTGTTCGGCATTGAGAAAAATATCGAGATCAGCCCGTTGTTCGAAACGGCGGAGGCGCTGGAGCAGGGCGCCGCCGTGCTCGACGAGGCCTTGCGCAGCCCGCATTACCGCGCCTACCTGAAATCGACCGGTCGCCTGGCTTTGCAATTCGGCTACTCGGACTCAGGGCGCTATGTCGGCCAACTCGCTGCCAGCTATTTGATCGAACGGCTGCGCCTGAAAATTGGTCAGACCCTGGCGCACCACGGCGTGACCGGGGTCGAGGTCATCCTGTTCGACACTCACGGCGAAAGCATCGGCCGCGGGGCGCACCCCGGCTCCCTGGCCGACCGGCTGAAATACC
>JAYTQP010000598.1:0-4095 GCA_043746675.1 Rhodospirillales bacterium
ATCGACAAGGTCCAGATCGTTGAAAAACCGCCGGCGTTGCAGGCGGTGAACGAATTCGTGGTGAAGTTCGCCAACGTCAACGGCTCCGGCTCGGCGTCCGCCAACCAGCTATTCGCCAAGGCGATCCTGCGGATGGGCGTGCCGGTGACGCCGCGCAACATCTTCCCCTCCAACATTCAGGGCCTGCCGACCTGGTATGAAATGCGGGTCTCCGAAGCCGGCCATATGGGGGCGCGCGAGGGCACCGATCTGATGGTGGCGATGAACCCGGAAACCTGGAACGAGGATGTGAAATCCATCCTGCCCGGCGGCTATCTGTTCTACGACAACACCAAGCCGATGCCGGACAGCAAGTTCCGTGACGACATCTACGTGATCGGCGTGCCGCTGACCGCGATCACCAATGCGCAATACCAGTCCTCGCGCGAACGCCAATTGTTCAAGAACATCATTTATGTCGGCGTGCTCAGCGCGCTGCTGGACATGGATGCCAAGGCGATCGAGGTGCTGCTGAGCGAACAATTCCGTGGCCGTGACAAACTGATCGCCGCCAACCATCAGGCGCTGCATCTCGGCCGCGAATACGCGCTGAACAATTTGCAATGCCCGATCGGGCTGCGCTTCCGCCCGTCCGACAAAGTTGGCGACCGCATCTTCCTGGAAGGCAACGCCGCCGCCGGGTTGGGCGCGCTGTATGGTGGCGCCACCGTGTGCGCCTGGTACCCGATCACGCCGTCGACCTCGCTGGCCGAGGCGTTCATGAAATACTGCGCCAAATTCCGCGTCGATCCGGACAGCAAGAAAAACCGTTTCGGCATCGTGCAGGCGGAAGACGAGCTGGCCTCCATCGGCATGGTGATCGGCGCCGGCTGGAACGGCGCCCGCGCCTTCACCGCGACATCGGGCCCCGGCATCAGCCTGATGCAGGAATTCATCGGCCTGGCCTATTTCGCCGAAATCCCGGCGGTGATTTTCGACGTGCAGCGCGCCGGACCCTCCACCGGCATGCCGACCCGCACCCAGCAATGCGACGTGCTGTCGGCGGCCTACGCGTCCCACGGCGACACCAAGCATGTGATGCTGTTTCCGCAAGACCCGACCGAGTGTTTTTCGATGGGCGCGGATGCGATGGACCTCGCCGACCGCCTGCAAACGCCGGTGTTCGTGCTGCTCGACCTCGATATCGGCATGAACGAACGGCTCTGCGCGCCACTGCAATGGGATGACAGCCGCAAGCTGGACCGCGGCAAGGTGATGAGCGCCGAAGACCTCGAAGCCGGCCGAGTGTTCGGCCGCTACCTCGATGTCGATCATGACGGCATCACCTACCGCACCTACCCCGGTACCCATCCCGGCAAAGGCGCCTTCTTCACCCGCGGCACCAGCCGCGACGAATTCGCCCGCTATACCGAAGACGGCGACGCCTATCGCCGCAACATGGAACGGCTGGTGAGGAAGTTTGAAACCGCCAAGTCCTATGTGCCCGCCCCGGTGCGCCGGGATGCCGCGCAGGCCACGCGGCTGGGGGCACTCTATTACGGATCAACCAGTGCGGCGATGGACGAGGCGGTGGGCCTGCTGGCCGAACGCGGTATCCATCTGAACCTGATGCGGGTGCGCGGCTTTCCGTTCGCCGCCGAGATCGACAGCTTCATCGAAACGCACGACAAAATCTTCGTGGTCGAACAAAACCGCGACGCCCAGTTGCGCACGCTGCTAATCGCCGAAGGCGACCATAACCCGAAGCAGTTAGTCCGCGTGCTGCACTATGATGGCTCGCCGATTACCGCGCGGTTTATTGTCGATTCCATCACGAGCCAAATCTGATCGTTTCAAACAGGACCAAAGTGATAAAAAGTTTATGCTTCTTTTTTCAAAAAGAAGCGCTTCAAGCAGTTCTTTTTTGAAAAAAAGAACCAAAAAACTTTTATGACTTTAGGTACGTGCCAAGGATAAGCTGATGACCTACCTGCCGAAGCCGAAGATGCATCATCCCGATCTGGTGAAGAACGATCTGGGGTTTACGCGACGGGATTATGAGGGGCCGGTTTCGACGCTTTGCGCCGGGTGCGGGCATGATTCGATTTCAGCGGCGATCGTTCGCGCCTGCTATGAGCTTAGCTTGCAGCCGCATCGCATCGCCAAGCTTTCGGGCATTGGCTGTTCCTCGAAAACCCCGAGCTATTTTCTTGGCGCCAGCCACGGGTTTAATTCCGTGCATGGGCGGATGCCGAGCGTGCTGACCGGCGCCAATATCGCCAACAAGGACCTGATCTATCTCGGCGTGTCCGGCGACGGCGACAGCGCCTCGATCGGGCTGGGCCAGTTCGCCCATTCGATCCGCCGTGGCGTCAACATGAGCTATATCGTCGAAAACAACGGCGTCTACGGGCTCACCAAAGGCCAGTTTTCCGCCACCGCCGACAAAGGCGCCAAAAACCGGCGCGGGGTGCCCAATCTGGATGAACCGATCGACATGGTCGGCATGGCGCTGCAACTCGGCGCCACCTATGTCGGCCGCAGCTTCTCCGGCGACAAGGGCCAGCTGGTGCCGCTGATCAAGGGCGCACTGATGCACAAAGGTGCTGCGTTCATCGACTGCATCAGCCCCTGCGTCGCCTTCAACAACCATGACGGCAGCACCAAAAGCTTCGACTATGTGCGCGAACATAACGAAGCGGTGAACCGGCTGGACGTGATCACCGGCCGCGCCGAAATCACCGCCAGCTACGCGCCGGGGCAGACCGAACTGGTGCGCCAGCACGATGGCAGCATCATCAAGCTGAAAAAGATCGCGGAAGATTACGATCCGTCCGATCGGGTCGCGGTGATGAACTACCTGCAGGAACACAAGGCCCGCGGCGAGATCGTCACCGGGCTGCTTTATGTCGATCCCGATGCCGACGATCTGCACAGCTTCCTGGATTCGGTGGATGAGCCGCTGAACACGCTGTCGGATGCGGCCTTGGTGCCGGGGGCTGCCGCTTTGGCCAAGCTGAACGCATCGCTGCGCTGATGCGGGACAACGCCAAGGATTTCGCGCAGAAAAATCTGCGTGGCATCTGGGCGGCGGCGCTGACGCCGTTCCTGCCCGGCAGCTTGGCGCTGGACGAGGGCGGCTTCGCGCAAAATCTGCGCCACTGGGTCAGCGACCTCGGCATCGACGGCGTGTTCGTTTGCGGCAAGCAGGGCGAGTTCTTCGCCATGTCGGTCGCCGAACGCAAACGCTGCTGCGAAATCGCGGTGCAAGCGGTGCGCGGCCACGGACGCGTAATCATGTCATGTTCGGATCAGAACATGGATGTGGTGATCGATCTCGCCAAACACGCGCAGGCCACCGGCGCGGATTTCATTGTCGTCCATGCCCCGCTGCTGCATTTTCTGCACGACCGCGACGACACTTTGTTCGCGTATTATCGGAGCATTTCCGAGCAGGTGGATATCGGCATCGCCATGTGGTCGCATCCGGACAGCGGCTATCTGATGTCGCCCGAGCTTTGCGCCCGCATCGCCGAACTTTCCAACATCGTGGCGATCAAATATTCGGTGCCGCGCGCAATGTACGCCGAACTGACCAGGCTGGCCGGCGATAGGCTGATCGTTTCGACCGCCAGCGAGGATGAATGGTTCGACAATATCGTTGAACTCAACTGGCAGGTTTATCTTTGCTCCAACCCGCCGTTTTTGTATCAAACCAAAGCCGACCGGCGGATGCGCGATTATACCGACAAGGCTTTCGCTGGCGATATCGCTGGCGCGCGGCGTGTGCGTGACAGCCTCGAACCAGTTCGGCTGGCGTTCAAGCGGTCCCGCCCCGGCGGCAAGCCGCAGGCGCATGCGAAATACTGGATGGAACTGCTCGGCCAGGTCGGCGGCCCGGTGCGCCCGCCGATGCTGCAACTGAGCGCGGACGAGAAAGCCGGCATTCGCGCAGCGTTTGCTGGGTGTGGTTTGACTGAGACCAAGCAAGCCGCCGAATAGGAGTGCCGCCATGGGATTCGCCGCCAGCCGTCGCCCGTTCAACTTCCAGGCCTGGATCGACACCAACGCGCATTTATTGAAGCCGCCGGTTGGCAACAAACTGGTGTTCGAGGG
>JAYTQP010000599.1:0-3190 GCA_043746675.1 Rhodospirillales bacterium
GCGGATTTTTATCCGCCCAGTTCCTGCCGCACCACCTGCGCCCAGAACGCCACGCCGGTCGGGATGATCTCATCGTTGAAATTATAGTGCGGCGTATGCACCTGATGGGCTTTTCCGTCCGCATCCACGCCATTGCCGATCATGATCATCGCGCCAGGGCGCTGTTCGAGCATGAAGGCGAAATCCTCGCCGCCGGTGCTGGCCTGGGCATTGGTGTTCACCGCCGCCGCCCCCACCAATGCGCCGGCCGCGAGGGCGGCAACATCGGTCTGTTCCGGCGCATTGACCATCGGCGTGGTGCCCCAGCGCAGGGTCACGTCCGCGGTGCAACCATTCGCCGCCGCCATGGCGTGCGCCAGTTCCGCCACCCGGCGATCGATAATCGCCATCACCGGCTTGGTGAAGGCGCGCATGGTGCCGGTGATCTCGGCTTCCGACGGCATCACGTTCGATGATTTGTTCGACCCGCTATGGATCGAGCCGACGCTGATCACCGCGGTTTCCAGCGGCGAAACATTGCGGCTGACCACGGTTTGCAGCGCCATCACATAGTGCGCCAGGGCGATGGTCACGTCGGTCGCCTGATGCGGGTAGGCGCCGCCATGCCCGCCGGTGCCATGGAACACCACTTGCCAAACCCCGGTGCCGGCCAGCATCGGGCCGCTGCGGATGGCGAATTTGCCGACTGCGATCCCCGGCATATTGTGCATCCCGTAAATCGCGTCGCAGGGAAAGCGCTCGAACAGGCGGTCTTTCAGCATGGCGACCGCGCCGCCGCGGCCTTCCTCGGCCGGTTGGAAGATCAGGTTCACGGTGCCGGCGAAATCGCGGTTTTTCGAAAGATATTTTGCCGCCCCCAGCAGCATCGTTGTATGCCCATCATGCCCGCAGGCGTGCATGATCCCCGGATTGGTCGAGGCATAAGGCGCCCCGGTCTGTTCGGGGATGGCGAGTGCGTCCATATCCGCGCGCAGCCCGATGGCGCGTTCGCGGTTGGACGGGGTTACCGGCCTTGTGCCGCGCACCACGCCAACCACGCCGGTGCCGCCGATGCCGGTGGTCACCTCGATCCCCCATTCCTTCAGCTTGGCGGCGACCAGCGCGGCGGTGCGCACTTCCTCCAGCCCCATTTCGGGATGGGCATGGATGTCCTGGCGGATGGCGGTAAGCTCGGCGTGATCCTGCGCAATCGCGGCAAGCATCGTGTTCTCGGTCATGAACGGGGCTCCTTTGGCCGGATTATGGGCGCGGATCGAGCAGCCGTCGATAGATCGGCCGCAGCAGAAACGGGCTGAGGAACAGCGGGAACTGGCAGAGCGCGAAGAACAAAGCCAGGCGGGGGTCGGCGGCGGCCGGCAATATCGCCAGATACAGCGCCATGTTGCGGTTGCCGCTGAGCATGCCGGCTGAGGCCGCCACCCGCCAGCCGAGCGGCGCCAGCGCCAGCGTGGTCAGCAGGTTCAGGCCGAAATCGGCGATAAAGGCCGCCGCGAGGGCTTGCAGCACCCAGATCGGGTCGCTGCCCAGCCGCGCCGTCAGCCCGTCCATCACGCCAACCCCATAGAACAGCACCAGCCAAACCACCGCGCCGTCCACCGCCGGGCCATAGGGCGCCAGTCGGGCCGCGCCAATCGCGCGGCGAATGAAGATCGACAGCAGCAACGGCAGCCCAACCACCAACGCTAGCCGCGCCATGAATTCGGGCAGTGAAATCGCCAGATCGACGCCGGCCAGCGCGTAGGCGATCGGCGGCGCCGTCAGCGGCACCAGCAACGTGGTCACCAATGTCGCCAGCAGCGACAATTCCGGGTCCAGTCCAACCATACGGGCGAACGCGGCGCCCGATGTGGCCGCGCATCCAGTGGCGAAAATGATCACCCCGGCGGCAATGCCGGCATCCAGCCCGGACCGGCGCACCACCAGCCAGGCGATCACCGGGCAGGCCAGCGCCAGAAACCCGACGATCACCGCCAGCCGCAATGGCCGCCGCAAATGGCCGATTGCGGCCGCGATATCCACCCGCAGCAGCACCAGCGTCATCAGCCCCACCACCGCCGGCGCGGTCGCCGGGTGAAACAGCCGCGCCAACGGCGGCGCCAGCACGCCCACGAATACGCCGATGCCCAGCAGCACCCCGCCCCGGCGGCCAGACCAGCCCAGCCACCCCAGAAGCATGCTTGCCGCGTTCCCCAATCGTTCTATACCCTCCGACCGTCTTCTTCACTGCCCGGAATCATGCCCGAGTAATCATGCCCGAATATCTATCCCGCCTGAACCCCGAGCAGCGCGCGGCTGTCGAGACCGTGGATGGCCCCGTGCTGGTGCTGGCCGGCGCCGGCACCGGCAAAACCCGCGTGCTGACCACCCGCTTTGCCCATATCATGCTCAGCAAGCGGGCGTTTCCCAACCAGATCCTGGCGGTGACCTTCACCAACAAGGCGGCCAAGGAAATGCGCGAACGGGTGGCGCGCATTCTTGGCCAGCCCGCCGAGGGCCTCTGGCTCGGCACCTTCCACGCGCTCTGCGCCCGCATGCTGCGCCGCCATGCCGACCTGGTCGGGCTGACCAGCAGCTTCAACATCCTCGACACCGACGACCAGTTGCGGCTGCTGAAACAGGTGATGGAAGCCGCCCGGCTGGACATCAAGCGCTTTCCGCCGCCCGCGCTGATGGCAATCATCCAGCGCTGGAAAGACCGCGGCATTCCGCCGGATCGGGTGACCGACGCCGAGGATTCGGATTTCGCCATGGGCCGCGCGAGGCCGCTCTACGCCGCCTACCAGGAACGGCTGCGCACGCTCAACACCGCCGATTTCGGCGATCTGCTGCTGCATATGACCGAGATTTTGCGCAACTTCCCCGAAGTGCTGGCGCAATATCACCGCAGCTTCCGCTACATCCTGGTCGATGAATATCAGGACACCAACCTGGTGCAGTATCTTTGGCTGCGGCTGCTCGCGCAGGGCCACAAGAACATCTGCTGCGTCGGCGACGACGACCAGTCGATCTATTCCTGGCGCGGGGCGGAAGTGGAAAACATCCTCCGCTTCGAAAAGGATTTTCCCGGCGCCGCCATCATCAAGCTGGAACGCAATTATCGCAGCACCGCGCCGATCCTGGCCGCCGCCGCCGGGCTGATCGCGCACAATGAAGGGCGGCACGGCAAAACCCTGCGGCCGGGTTCGAACGA
>JAYTQP010000600.1:0-3006 GCA_043746675.1 Rhodospirillales bacterium
CGTCGGCGCGGTGGGGTTGGGGTGGCCGGCGTTGGAGTGGCCTCACCGGCGTCGCGGTGCTATAGCCGCGCGCCGACATTCCAGGGACTGCCCGCACGCCATGACCGACGATCTTCCGCCTCACAAGGCGTTGCTGCCCGCCGGGCTGCGTGATCGGTTGCCGCCGGATGCGGAAGCCGAGGCGGCGGCGGTGGAAACCCTGATGGGCGCCTTCGCCGCGCACGGCTATCAGCGGGTGAAGCCGCCCTTGCTGGAGTTCGAGGACGGGCTGCTGTCCGGCGCCGGGACAGCAATGGCGGATCAGACCTTTCGGCTGATGGACCCGGACACACGGCGGATGATGGGCTTGCGGGCGGACATCACACCGCAGGTCGCCCGCATCGCCACCACGCGGCTCGGCCACATCGCCCGCCCGCTGCGGCTGTCCTACGCGGGGCAGTGTTTGCGGGTGCAGGCCAGCCAGTTGGCGCCAGACCGGCAGATCGCCCAGGCCGGCATCGAGCTGATCGGGCATGACAGCCCGGAGGCCGACGCCGAGATCGTGCTGGTTGGTGCGGAGGCACTGCGCCGGCTTGGGGTTGCGCGGCTCAGCATCGATCTGACCATGCCGACGTTGGTGCCGAGCCTGCTGGATGCAACCGGCTTTCCCGCCGATCGCCGCGCCGCGCTGAGCCGGGCGCTGGACCGCAAGGATATCGCCGCCGTGCGCGATCGCGCCGGCGCACTGGCTGGCACGTTGAGCGATCTTCTGCTCGCCGCCGGTCCGGCCGATGGGGCGCTGGCAGCCCTGGCCGCCGCCGATTTGCCGGCCGCCACGCGCGCGCTGGCCGACCGCATCGCGGCAACCGTTGCCGCCATCCGCGCGCAGTTGGCGGCGCGGGAAATGGGCGGGGTGACGCTGACCGTCGATCCGGTGGAGTTTCGCGGCCTGAAATATCACACCGGCGTCTGCATGGGCTTCTATACGCCGGGCCGACAGGCCGAACTCGGCCGCGGCGGGCGCTATATCTGTGGCGACACCGAACCCGCCACCGGGCTGACCTTGTATCCCGACGCAGTGATGCGGGTGGTGCCGCCGCGCGCCACCCCGAACCGTGTTTACGTGCCGATGGGCGCCAACCCCGCGCACGCCGCCGCCCTGCGCAGTGCCGGCTTTTCTACCGTCGCCGCGCTGGACATCGCCGATGCGCCCGCCGCCGCCCGGCGCCTCGGCTGCACCCATCTGATGACCGCGGACGGCCGCGCCGTTTCCCTTTCGGAGTAGAAACCTATGGCCAATGTCACCGTGATCGGCGCCCAATGGGGCGACGAGGGCAAGGGGAAGATCGTCGATTGGCTGGCCAGCCGCGCCGACGTGGTGGTGCGCTTCCAGGGCGGGCATAATGCCGGCCATACGCTGGTGGTGGGCAATCAGACCTATAAGCTGTCGCTGCTGCCGAGCGGCCTGGTGCGCGGCAAGCTCGGCATCATCGGCAACGGCGTGGTGATCGACCCCGATGCGCTGCTGGCGGAAATCGCCCGCGTGCGCGCCCAGGGGCTGACGGTTTCGCCCGAAACGCTCCGCATCGCCGACAATGCCACGCTGATCCTGCCGGTGCATCCGGCCATCGACAAGGCCCGCGAGGCGTTTCGCGGCGATGACAAAATCGGCACCACCGGGCGCGGCATCGGCCCGGCCTATGAGGACAAAGTCGGCCGCCGCGCCATCCGCGTCTGCGATCTGGCCGAGCCGGAAACCCTGTCGGCCAAGCTCGATGAGCTGCTGCGCCACCATAACACCCTACTCGCCGGCCTCGGTGCACCCACTTTCGAAAAACAGGCTTTACTCGACCGGCTGCTGGCGCTGGCGCCGCAAATCCTGCCCTACGCCGAACCGGTGTGGGAACGGCTCGACACGCTGCGCCGCGCCGGCAAACGCATCCTGTTCGAGGGCGCACAGGCGGTCATGCTCGATGTCGATCACGGCACCTACCCGTTCGTGACCTCCTCCAACACCGTCGCCGCCACCGCCGCTAGCGGCGCGGGATTTCCGCCCAGCGCCCTCGGCTTCGTGCTCGGCATCGCCAAGGCCTACTCAACCCGCGTCGGCTCCGGCCCCTTCCCCAGCGAATTGTTCGACGATGTCGGCAAAGGCCTCGGCACCCGCGGCCAGGAATTCGGCACCGTCACCGGCCGCCCCCGTCGCTGCGGCTGGTTTGACGCCGCGCTGGTCCGCCAATCCGTCAAAGTCGGCGGCATCAACGGCCTCGTGCTCACCAAACTCGACATCCTCGACGGGCTGACCGAGGTGAAAATCTGCACCGGCTACCGCCTGCACGGCGAAACCATCCCCCGCCTCCCCGCCGGCCAACGCGCCCAAGCCGCCGCCGAGCCGATTTACGAAGTGATGGAAGGCTGGTCCCAACCCACCTACGGCGCCCGGTCCTGGGGCGCGCTGCCGGCAGCGGCGGTGAAATACGTGCGGCGGATCGAGGAACTGGTGGAGGCGCCGGTCACTATTTTATCCACAAGCCCGGATCGGGATGATACGATTGCAATGCGAGATCCGTTTGAGGGGTAGGAGAAGAGTGTTCTTTTTGTGAACAAAAAGAAGCAAAAAAACTTTTCAATTGTGCGGGAAAGCTACCGTAACTTCGGCAAAATATTGGTATCCTGGACTGGTCGGAAACCTGCAAGTCCCCGTCCGGTGATCGCGAGCGCAGCGTGGCGATCCAGCCGCACCGAGGAACCCAGAATGGCCCAGAAAGATGCCGGCTTCGTCGACTCCATGGCCAGCACGACCCAGGCAGCAGCCGATGCGATTGCCGCGCAATATGGCGCGGTGCCGATTGTCCCGGTCTGGCAAGCGCTGGCTGTGACGGTGAGGCGATAGCGCGTTCCATGGCAATCCCCGACTACCAGTCGCTGATGATCTATGTATTGCAGGAGACCGCAGCCGGCGAGGTCAGGATAAGTGATGTCGTCGCGCGCGTCGCGGACAGGCTCCAATTAACCGACGAAGAACGC
>JAYTQP010000601.1:0-3682 GCA_043746675.1 Rhodospirillales bacterium
AGCGGCTGGGCGCTATCCACATGCGCCACCACCACCCCACGCTTTTCGGCGACCAGGGCGGCAAAGGCGGCGACGATATCGCGCAGCGCGCGCATGCGGCGGTTCTGCACCACCACCCCGGCGAAGTTCTTCAGCAGGGTGCTGAAACCTTGCGCTTCCAGCACCGCGGCGACCGCTTTCTGCGCGGTCAGCACGTTCACCAGCGGGCTGTCGAGCAGGCGGCGCATATCCGCGCTCGCATCGATCAGCGCGCCGAGCGCGGCCATTTCGGCGACGGTCGCATCCAGCACATTCTGCTCGCTGGCCTGTGCATAAAGTGCTGCGGCATACCGGCCAGCGAGGCCGCCACCCGTCGAATTCACATTGCCGCCAGACGCCAAAACTGCGGTTCCATATCCCTGGGGCCGCCGAAGGCGACCGCGATGCTGAAAGCTGGCGTTACGCCAACGCCGGGGCCTCTAGCATGGGCATTTGGGGGGCGCAACACTCGCGGGCCATTGATCAGTGGCATGTGCTTGTTCTTAGCCACACTGGAACGGAGAACTGCGATCCGGTTGGCCCCACATTTGAGCGTCGTATCGCTTTCTGGCTTGTGCTATAACGGTAGGATGGAGGCGTTGCGATGGCCGACACTGAAACCAAATCTGTTTTCGATATCGAGCCGGATGAAGCCACGGAAGCCCGTCTCGATTCCGAGGCCGAGGCCGACTACGCGGCTGGCCGGGTTGTTTCCCACCAACGGGTTTTGGCGTGGCTCGATAAACTGGCCAAGGGAGAACGCGTTCGGCGGCCGCGCGCCTAGTTCATGCGGGTCGTCTGGACGGAAGCAGCGTTAGCCTCCATCGAGCAGGCATACGATTATCTCACCCGTTTCAATCCGCGTGCTGCCATGCACGTCGCCCGGACTATTCGCGCAGACGGGGATAGCCTCGTTGGCCTCCCCAACCGAGGTCGGCCCGTGCGGGGCACGACCATGCGCGAGCTGGTTACGTCCTACCCGTATGTCATTCGATACCGTATCGAGGGCGACAAGGTCGTAATTTTGCGGGTTCGCCATACGTCGCGGCGGCCAACCAACCCCTAAGCGTCCGTTCGAGAAGTCTGCCGGCGGAGGGCCGGCGAGAGATTTTTGCACCTGGGAAGGAGGGACCGCCGCCATGATGCTGGGACATCATGGCAAGGAACAGACGCTCCCAGGCGCAAAAAGCACCGCCGGACCGACCGGGCAGACTTTCCGGACGGACACTAAGGTCATACCGCACCGACGGTCAGCAGCAGCCTAGCCCGCACTTCTCACAGGGATCGCGCATGCTTGCTTGGTCTTGTCCGCATCTGGCACCTTTCGTCGCTTGCCGGGACATCGCGTCCCGGCGGCGTTCCTCAAGCGCCAGCTACGAACAATCCCGGCGCAATCATCGCGCGCTCATGTGAGAAATGCGGGCTAGACAAAACTGCCAGCGGTAATCCCGCGGAACCAGGCATCGCCATCCTCGGCTTCCTTTATCCGGGTAGCGGCCGGGGCGTCCGGCGGGCTGGAAATGCCGGTGCCGTCGATTTCGGCCAGCACCCCATCTTTCGGCAGATAGGCACCGCGCGCCGAAAATCCATAATCCGGTGCGGCCAAACCGTAGCAGATGTTGCCCAGCCGCAGCGGCGCGAAGGCCCGGCCGGACAGCGATGCGATAATGGCGGCGGCGCAGGCGCGGGCGTGTTCGCCGGCGGCGAAGGCGGCTTTCGGCATGGCGCCACCGATGATGGCGTCGCCGATCACGTGGATATCAGGCACCAGGCGGGAACCGAACGTCGCCGGATCGACCGGGCACCAGCCGGTGCCGTCGGCAACGCCTGCGGCGTGGGCAATGGCGGCAGCGCGCTGCGGCGGGATAACATTGCCGACATCACAACGATGATCGTCGAATTCGGTGCTGAATTTCTTCGCCCCGGCATCAACCGCGACAACCCGCCCGCCATCGGGCAGGCCGACCCATTCGAGCAGGCCGGGATACAGACTGTCCCAGGCGGCCTGGAAGTTCGCCTGGTTGGAAAAATGCTCCTTGGCGTCCAGCACCAGCAGTTTCGCGCGCGGCTTGCGCGCTTTCAGAAACCCGGCGATCAGGCTGGCGCGCTCGTACGGCGCGATCGGGCAGCGGATCGGGTTGGCCGCGATCGCCATCACCACCGTGCCGCCATCGGCCATGGCGGCCAGTTGCCGGCGCAGCAGGATGGTCTGCGCCTCGCCTTGCCAGGCGTGCGGCATGCGCTCGGCGGCGGCCGCGTCGTAGCCGGGCAGCCCGTCCCAGGCGATATCCACCCCCGGCGCCAGCACCAACCGGTCATAGCCCAGCACAGCGCCATCGCGCAGCGTGAGCGTGCGGGCAACCGGATCGACGCCAACCGCCTCTCCCGGACGCGAAACGATGCCGCCGACGCCCTGCCACCGGAAGCGGATGCTCGCGATCGGGCGCAGGCCGGCGATCACCGCGTTGCTGCCGGGGCCGGTGGAAATCACCGGCTCCCGCTCCACTAAGGTAATTGCCAGCGCGGGATCGGCGGCGTGCAGCAAACGGGCAACCGCGATGCCGCCAAAACTGCCGCCCACAATTACCACCCGCGCCACCCCGGCGGCGCGGGCGACGAACGGCAGCGCCAGCCCGCCAGCCAGCAAGCCACGCCGCCTGAACATAGACCCGACCATCCTTCGCTTCATGCCGACAAACCTGCATACCGCAACGGCACCTGCCGCACCCGTTTCCCGGTCGTGGCGGAAACGCTCACGACATCGGGATATCGCTGACATCAAAATCCGGCCCGCCATAGCCCGCCTCGATCGGCAGGCGAAGCACGCGGCGGCCCTCGATTTGCAGCATTTCCGGGCACACGGTCACCACCGTTTCGCCCGCCGCGCGGGCCAGCGCGGCGGCAACGCCATCGTCGCGCGCCAACCGAAGCAGGTTCAGCCGGGTCGGAAACACCACCGTAAAGCGCCCACTCTCGCCGCCGGCCAGCGCCTCGGCGGGGGAAATCCAGACAGTGGACACCGCCTCATGGCCGTCGCCTTGCGGACGCTGATCGGCGGGCATGGGAGCCAGAAAAAAATGCGTATCGTAGCGCTTCGGCCGCCCCTCCGGGGTGATCCAACGGGCCGAGCGCACCATCAGATCGATCGCCAGTACCACCTCCCCGGATCCGACGAAATCGGCGAAATCCGGCCGCCGCCCCAGCTTCACCGCCAGCCGCCGCTCCAGCGTCGCCAGTTCGCCCGCCGACAGCAGATCCACGCCACCCCTTGGTCGCGCCAGCAACATCCGCGCCTCCTCCCAGGTTTCCCGAATGCCGGCAACGCGCAGCCCATATTCTAGGTCGCCGCCGGCATGATCGGCCGCGTCCACCCGCCCGCCGGGAAATACCAGCGCCCCGCTAGCGAATTCGGAGGCGACGTTGCGCTCCACCATCAGCACTTCCAGCCCGCTGGGGCCGTCGCGCAACAGCAAGATCGTAGCGGCCGGGCGGGCGACGACGCTCATGGCGCGATCGGCACGAAAATGGAATGCCGGATCTGCCCGCCCACCGACTGCGACAAATGCCCCTTGCCGCTGATGTCCTCGACCAGCACCACCTCGCCGGCACCGATGATGCGGCTTTCGCCGTCACTGGCGGTGATCTTCACCCCGGCATCGAGGTT
>JAYTQP010000602.1:0-2880 GCA_043746675.1 Rhodospirillales bacterium
GAACGGCAGCAGGTTGGCGCCGAGTTCGGCGGCCAGTGCGGCCAGCCGGTCGGCGCGGCGGGCGGTGGCGACCACGCGGTGCCCGTCGGCCACCAGCCGGCGGGCGAAGGCGGCGCCGAAGCCGGCCGAGGCGCCGGTGATCAATATGGTTTGTTGCAAGGTTTGGTCTCCAGAAAAGCAGCAAGGACGGAAGCGGTCCTTTTTTGAAAAAAAGAACCAAAAAACTTTTGTTTATTCAGGCACGTGGAAGCGGACCGATATCGGGCAATGGTCGGACAAACGTTTCTTCCAGGCAATGCCGTGCTCGCGATAAACCATCACCCGCAAACTATCCTGCTGCATCCAGCCGCGCGCGGCGCCGCCGGCGATGATGTGGTCGATGAAGCCGCCGCCGCCCCAGCAGGGGCTGGACTGGCCTTCGGTTGCCCGCAGCAAGGGCGCCTGCGCCTGCATGGCCGCGTAGAAACTGTCGCGCCCATCCATCCAGCGGTTGAAATCACCGAGCACCACGTAGGGCACGCCTTCGGCCTGGCGTTGGGCAATCCAGCCGAGCAGGGCTGGCAACTGGCGGTTCAGGGTCTCGCATTGGCGGCGCGTGCTGGTCAGCGCGTCCTGCCGGCAGCCGGTTTTCAAATGCACCGCCAGCAGCCGCAGCCGCCCGCCGGGCAGATCGAGGGTGATATCGGCGCCGCTGCGCAGGCGGTATTTCGCGTTCGGGTAGACATCGAGGCCGACCAGATCGGGATTGACCGTGAAGGGCAGCCCGCGGCGCACGGCGAAGCCGACCCGCTGGGTGACCGCGTCGGCGGTTAGGTGCAGCGTGTAATCAGCCGGCGGGAAGACCGCGGCGGCCACTTTCGGACCATCTGCCTCCTGAAACGCTACCACATCGGCCGCCAGCCGGCCCGCGTAGCCGCGCAGCACGGCGATATCTGCCGGCGTTTTCGGCCGCACATCGGCGGGCAGGCCGGGGTCACCGGCCAGGCGGGCGGTCAGCCATTCCAGGTTCCAGGTGGCGATCTTGAGGTCGGCGGCGGCGGCCGGCCCGGCCAGCAACGCCACGATCAGCCACAGCAGAGGGTGCAATGCGCGCATGGCCCCTAGTCTGACCCGGCAAAGGCGCGGCGGAAAGGGGGCCTACCGGGTTTGCGCGGGC
The DNA here is from genome assembly GCA_043746675.1 of Rhodospirillales bacterium. Taxonomy (GTDB): domain Bacteria; phylum Pseudomonadota; class Alphaproteobacteria; order Acetobacterales; family Acetobacteraceae; genus CAITOL01. Next base: position 1,157 of record JAYTQP010000602.1, read on the forward strand.
AATGCCATAATAGGTTCGCCGAAAGAGGCACCATCGGGCAAAACCGGGCGCCTATACTGTGTTGAGGAACTGGGGAGTTACCGCGTCTTGCAGAGCACCGACATCACCAATCCGGACTATTTTCATAAAGTTGTGGATTGCCAATGGGCCTGTCCGGCCCACACCCCGGTTCCCGAATATATCCGTCTGATCGCCGCCAAGCGCTATGCGGACGCCTATATGGTCAACTGGAAATCCAATGTGTTTCCGGGGATCCTCGGGCGCACCTGCGACCGGCCGTGTGAGCCGGCGTGCCGGCGAGGGCGGGTGGAGGAGGAGCCGGTGGCGATCTGCCGGCTGAAGCGGGTTGCCGCCGATTATAAGGGCGACCTGGGCGGAAGGATGCCGCCGGCGCCGGAAAGCCTGAACGGCAAGCGGGTGGCCATCGTCGGCGCCGGGCCGGCGGGGCTGGCGGTGGCGCGCGATCTGGCGCCGAGCGGGTATCAGGTGACGGTGTTCGACAGTTTCGCCAAGGGCGGCGGCATGATCCGCAGCCAGATTCCAAAATTCCGCCTGCCCGAGCATGTGATCGACGAGGAGGTTGGGTTCATCGAGGCTTTGGGCATTGAGACGCGCTACAACAGCACCGTCGGTAGCCTGAAATCCCTGCTGGCTGACAGCTACGACGCGATTTTCGTCGCCTCCGGCGCGCCGCGTGGCCGCGATCTGCCGATCCCCGGCCGCGCGGAGGCCGCCGCCAACATCCATATCGGGATCGACTGGCTGTCGTCGGTCTCGTTCGGTCATATCGAGAAAATCGGCCGCCGGGTGATCGTGCTGGGCGGCGGCAACACCGCGATGGATTGTTGCCGGTCCGCCCGCCGGCTGGGCGGGGAAGAGGTTAAGGTTGTCGTGCGCAGCGGGTTCGAGGAAATGAAGGCCTCGCCGTGGGAGAAGGACGATGCCCAGCATGAGGGCATTCCGATCATGAACTTCCTGGTGCCGATCGAATTTCTGCACGAAGGCGGCAAGCTGGTCGGCATGAGCTTCGACAAGGTGGCCGCCGAATACGACGACAAAGGCAACCGCAAGCTGGTGTCCACCGGCGATGCGCCGGTGCGGATCGAATGCGACGATGTGCTGGTCGCGGTCGGGCAGGAAAACGCCTTCCCCTGGATCGAGCGCGATATCGGCATCGAATTCGACCGCTGGGGCATGCCGAAGGTTGACACGCTGACCCTGCAATCCACCAACGTGCGGGTGTTCTTCGGTGGGGACGCCGCGTTCGGCCCGAAGAATATCATCTGGGCGGTGGCGCACGCGCATCAGGCGGCAATTTCGATCGACAAATTCTGCCAGGGCGAAGATCTGCGCGATCGGCCGGCGCCCGATGTCACCGTCATCAGCCAGAAGATGGGCATCCATGAATGGAGCTATGACAACGACATTCGCAACGATCTGCGCTTCAAGGTGCCGCATCTCGATCTCGGCATCGCGCTGAAGGACATCAAGGAAGAAGTCGAGCTCGGCTATGACGAACAACTCGCCTTCAAGGAAGCCCAGCGCTGCCTGAACTGCGATGTGCAGACGGTGTTCGCGCCGAAACTCTGCATCGAATGCGACGCCTGCGTGGATATCTGCCCGGTCGATTGCATCACCTTCACCGAGAACGGCGAGGAAGCCGAACTGCGCACCCGGCTGAGCGCGCCGGCGCCCGATCTGACCCAGGATATCTACGTGTCCGA
>JAYTQP010000603.1:0-4857 GCA_043746675.1 Rhodospirillales bacterium
CCCGGCAGCGTGATCAACAGCAGCAGCCCAAGGGTTGGACGGATCAGAGTGTGGGTCATTGGATGACAAATCCTGCCTGGCCGGGGGTTTGCCCCGACAGTCGCGGGGCCCGGCTGTGGCCGACCTGGCGCAGCAGCAGAATGCGGTCGAGGTCGGACGGGGGCCTAATTTCGTCGCCAGGAACATGCAGGGCTGCGATCGACGCCACCGGACGCACAATGTAGGGGGTCACGATGATCACCAGTTCGGTTTCGTTGCGCTGGAATTTGTCGGACCGGAACAGCGCGCCAAGCACCGGCACATCGCCCAGACCGGGCAGACCGCTGTCGTTCTGGTTGGAGGTTTGTTGCAGCAGGCCGGCGATGGCGAAGCTTTCGCCGCTGCCGAGTTCTACCATCGTTTCGGCGCGGCGGGTGACCAACGCGGGCACGGTGATGTTCGACGTGGTGACCGCACCCTGGGAGCTGAGCTGGCTCACTTCCGGGGCGACCTTCAGATTGATCCGTCCGTCCGACAACACGGTGGGCAGGAACGACAATTGCACGCCGTATTTTTTATATTCGACCGTGATTGTCGGGCCCCCTGTGGCGGAGGTGCTGGCGCCGCTGGCGACCGGCACAGGGAATTCGCCGCCGGCGAGGAAGGAGGCGGACTGGCCGCTCATCGCCACCAGATTCGGTTCGGCCAGGATGCGGGCGAGATTGTCGGTGGCGAGCGCATCGATGAAGGAATTGGCGTCCTTGTTGCCGATGCTGAGCGCGGCGTAGGCGACGTCGCTGGCCTGACGGATGGGATTTAACAGCGCGATCGAGCCGAGTCCGCCCATGGCCGACCAGTTCACACCGAGGCCGCGGGTGACCGAGCGCGACATTTCGGCGATGCGAACGCGCAACTGCACCTGCACCGAGGGCTGCACGACGGCGATCTGATCTTCCACCGCCTGGCCTTCACTGAGGAAACTTTTCACCACCCCAATCGCCCGCGCAGCGTCCTGCGGGTTGGGCACCTGGCCGGTGACCAGCAGGCCCTTGGGCTGCGGTCGGACCCGCAGGCCGAGCGTCGGGAACAACTGGGTAACGGCGGCTTCAGCGGCGTCGGCGTTGAACGCCGACGGGCGCACGGTCACTTCGAATTCGGCAACCGGCTGACCTTCATCATCGAGCGCAGCGACGCTGGTGCGGCCGGCGGTCAGGCCGAATACGAACAGCGAGGTGGCGCTGCCGGGACGTACGTCGGCCACTTTGGGGTCGGCCACGAACACGTTGGCGGCTGGCGCGCGCAAGGTCACTAGGCGCCCGGACCCGACTTCAAAGCTCACCCGCTCACGGCTGACCGAACGTGCCGCGGTCGGGGTGGCGGCACCGGTCTCGGCCACGCCTGGCCTTCGCACGGCGCGTTTTACCGGGGTGCGGTTGATCGGAATCTGGTTCGCATCAGGGTGCGGCATATCGGGCACGGGAATGCCGAGTTTGAGCGGCTGGGCCTGGCTCATGGGGACCAACGCAAGAAGCAGCGTGGTGGCGAGGATGATCGGATGGAGCAGGGCGCGGCAGGCGCGGCGCGGTCGCTCCTGACTAATCGAGTGGGGGCGCATCAGAATTGATACTCCTGAGGTTTGTTGGTGCCGGAGAAGACCTTCAGGATGGCAGCCGGAGGCGGCACCGGTTTGGATTCCTCCGGATATGCACTGGAAACTTCGCCGGCGTAAACCGGCTTGGAATTGTCCGCCAGCGATGCGTCAGCACTGCCACTGTCGGACGCCAGCACGGTAAAGGACAGGCGCCCGAGACGTGCGGCGACCGCCAGGCGCTCGGCCTGGCGCGGCTCCACTTCCAAGGTGATGGTGCGCGCGGCCGGGGCATCCTTGGCACCGGGCTCGGCGCCCTGGGCCAGTTGCTGATCGATCGCCACAACCCGGACACCGTGCAGAATAGTTTCCGATGCGACGCGCCGGCCGATCGGCTTGGTAACATCGTCGGTTGTCTGCAACAGCAGCACATCGACATGGTCGCCCGGCCAGATCAGCCCGGCAGTGCCAGTGACCGCATCGACGGCGACGGTGACCGCGCGCATCCCGGGCGCCACCACGGCGGCGAGAAAGCCACTGTCATGCGGGCGGGCGATGTTGCTGACCAGGATCGGATCACCGGGGGCAATGGAGTTGCGCACCATGGCGCCGATCAGCGCGCGCCGGGCATCCGGCGTGTCTTCCGAATAGCCGGCGGGAAGCTGATCGGTGGGGATTTCGCGCCCGGTAATATCGTCGGACTTCAGCAAGGTGCCGGCACGCACCGGGCGGGCAATGGTGACAACCTTCAATTTGGTCGTCGGCACCAGCGGGGCGGCGGCCACCGCTTCATTGGCCGCTGGGCGCGACGCGATCCAGGCCACCCCGGTGAAGCCGACGATGCCCACGCCCATCAGGGCAAACAGCAAAAAACGAAGGATCATGGCTGCAGACCTTACAAAATGACGAACATGGCACCGGCCGCAATGGCGACACCGTAGGGAAGCGGACCGCCATGGCCGATGCGCCAGCGTTCCACCCGCAAGGCACGGCGCCAGCGCGCAACGGCGCGGCCGCTGGGCGGCGAGATGGGGCGGTTGCGCAACAGCGGCCGCAGTCCGAGATAAACTAGGCCAAGCGCGGCGCCGGCGAAGGTGATCGCCATGTAAAGCGCCAGTGTCTGGGTTTGCGGGACGCACAGCGCCACCGCCGGCAATAATTTGGCGTCGCCACCGCCGATGATCCGCAGCCACCAGAGCAGCAGGCAAATCACCAGCACGATCGTTGCACGCATCAGCCCGGCCCGTTCGGTTCCGGCGATGTATTGTGTCAGCAAGCCAATCCCGCCGACCAGGACAGGGATGCGGTTGGGGATAATCCGCCAGGCCAGATCAGTGATCGCCGCCAGCAGCAGCAACAGCAGGCAGGCGATTGGTAATATGGTCTGCGCCGACAGGTTCAGCATGAATATCTTCCTGGCGATCCGTGGGTGAGTGCGCGTTCTGATCGGCGGCCCGGCACTAGGTTTTACCTGCGCGTGCGCAAGACTAATCTGTCCGTCACTATCCCGGACCTGTTGACAGCGACCGCGACAGCGACACCGCACCGATCGTCGTGGCGAGCGAGATTCCGAGCGCCTTGAAGGCGACCAGTGCCACCGCCAGAATGGCGCCGGCAACAACGGCGTATTCCATCGCGGTGATGCCACGGCGGTCGGCCAGCATTGCAAGGAACTTTTGTTGGCGTTTGATCACGATAATCACTCCGGATGACCGCATTTGCCGGTCGCGGCGATCATGACCGGTCGGCACCATGAAAGCGTTTCGCTTTATGATCGCACGACCGGCCATTCGCCACCGATCGCCGACTTTAGAGCGACACGCCACCGATCAGAGTGGTCAGCTTGGTGCCGAGTGCATTGAACGCGGTCAGCGCGACGGCCAGGATGGCGCCGGCGACGACAGCGTATTCCATCGCGGTGATGCCACGACGATCCGAAACGAAAGTTTTGAATTTCTGCAACATGGAGTTTTCCGTTCTTGATAAAAAAGCGGGTTCGGACCGCCGTGCCGGGCACGGCGGTTCAGGCGACCGTGGTTACAGGGACACGCCACCGATCAGAGTGGTCAGCTTGGTCCCGAGTGCGTTGAACGCGGTCAGCGCGACGGCCAGGATGGCGCCGGCGACGACAGCGTATTCCATCGCGGTGATGCCACGACGGTCGGACGCGAGGGTTTTGATGGTCTTGAAAGCTTCAAACATTTGTCTAACTCCGTTGGGTTGATGATCGATCCGGCAGATTGGTCTGCTCTTGCCACGCCTTTCGAAAAAAGGCTGTTTTGGCCTGCTTATTTTACGAATGGGGTCTTTCAAAACACTTTCAATATCTAAAAAACCGGTCGATTAATTAACAATTTTTCCACAATTAACGGTGGCTCAATGCACTGCCACAGCAAGGTGGCGGTCGCGCGGCCCGATATCGTGTGCCTCGGCGAGCGGCATTGGCACTGCGTCCTGATTGGCGACGTGTTCACGAACGATATAGCCGGCGCCCCAAACCGTTGTGACCAGCCCGTCCGCGCCGGCGGCGATCAGGCGCTTGCGCAGGCGGTGCATCAGAACGTCGATCGATTTGATTTCGCTGTCATCGGGATCGGTGTAAAGCGCCTCGAGCAGTGCGGCCTTGCGTACCAACGTGCCCTTGCGCAGCAGCAGAACCTGCAGCAGCCGGAATTCGTTCGGCGATAGATGTAACGCCTGCGCATTGACCGACAATTCGCGACGATCGAGATGCAAAGCCAATGGTCCCCAGCGCAGTTCTGATTGCGCATGTCCGCCCGCGCGTCGCACCACAGCACGGATGCGGGCGGCGATTTCTTCGCCGTCGGCCGGCAGGATCACCACGTCATCGGCGCCGAGATCGAGCAGCCGGGCGCGTTCGGCGCCGACCAGGCCGGTCGCCACCACGATAACCGGCACCTGGCGGCGGGCATCGCGCAAGCGGCGAACGAACTGAGCTGCCGATAGATGCGGCATGGCAACATCGAACAGAACGGCATCGAAGCTATCATGGCGGGCGAAATGCAGCGCATCATCGGCGTCATCAACATGTTCGATGGTGGCACGCGCCACAGTAAAGCGGTTGGCGTTGGCAATCGCGGAAGCCGCGAGTGGGCCGGCAACAAGAAGTCGCATATCAAGTCCTCCTCTGGAATGTCTCGATCAAACCTGCGATCTTCCGAACGGATTGAATAGTCGGCCTGATGGATGAGACGGATCGGGCGGAGGGCTGAGTGCGGCGGGACGGCTTCATCCGTTCGGACTAATTCATCAGGACAGGATGATGTGTA
>JAYTQP010000604.1:0-2384 GCA_043746675.1 Rhodospirillales bacterium
GGACGGCGCCTGCCGTGGGGTGATGGCCTGGTGCCTGGAAGACGGCTCCATGCATCGGTTCCGCGCGCAGACGGTGGTGATGGCGACCGGCGGCTATGGCCGCGCCTATATGTCGTGCACATCGGCGCACACCTGCACCGGCGACGGCAACGCGATGGTGTTGCGCGCTGGACTGCCCTGCCAGGACATGGAATTCGTGCAGTTCCACCCGACCGGGATTTTCCCGGCCGGCTGCCTTATCACCGAGGGCGCACGCGGCGAAGGCGGCTACCTGACCAATTCCGAGGGCGAGCGCTTCATGGAACGCTACGCGCCGACCGCCAAGGATCTGGCCAGCCGGGACGTTGTCTCCCGCTCGATGACGCTCGAAATCAACGCCGGGCGCGGTGTCGGGCCGAACAAGGACCATATTCTGCTGCATCTCGAACATCTCGGCGCCGACATTCTGCATGAACGGCTGCCCGGCATTTCGGAAACCGCGCTTGTGTTCGCCGGGGTGGATGTGACCAAGCAAGCCATCCCGGTGCTGCCGACGGTGCATTACAACATGGGCGGCATCCCGACCAATTTGCACACCGAAGTGCTGCGCCCCACCAAAGACAATCCGGATGCGACCGTCCCCGGCCTGATGGCGGTGGGCGAAGCCGCGTGCGTTTCCGTGCACGGCGCCAACCGCCTCGGTACCAATTCCTTGCTCGATCTGGTGGTGTTCGGCCGTGCCGCCGCTTTGCGCGCCACCGATATCATCAAGCCCGGCGCCAGCCAGCGACCGCTGCCGGCCAAGGCCGGAGAAAACGCGCTGGACCGGCTGGACGCCGCACGCCACGCCAAGGGCGCGACCCGCGTGTCCAAACTGCGTGACGACATGCAGCGCGGCATGCAGGCGCACGCCGCCGTGTTCCGTGCCAGCGCCAGCCTGACCGAAGGCGTCGACAAGATGGCCAAGGTCTGGAAAGGCATGGACGACATGTCGGTGACCGATCACAGCCTGATCTGGAACTCGGACCTGATGGAAGCGCTCGAACTGCAGAACCTGATGGGCAACGCGATGACCACCATGGTCGGCGCCGAAGCCCGCAAGGAAAGCCGCGGCGCCCAGGCGCACGACGATTTCCCGGATCGCGATGACGCCAACTGGATGAAGCACACGCTCGCCTGGTGCGATGACCATGGCAACGTCAAGCTGGATTATCGCCCGGTGAAGATGCAGACTTTGACCAACGATGTGCAGGTTTTCCCGCCCAAGAAGCGCGTTTACTGATCGCCCGAAGGAACCTCCGACATGGCCGAATTCACCCTTCCCGCGAACAGCAAGATCCAGGCTGGCGTTACCCACAAGGCCGCACCCGACGCCAAGCGGGTGCGTGCATTCAAAATCTATCGTTGGAACCCCGACGACGGCAAAAACCCGCAGCTCGACACCTATGAAATCGACCTCGACGCTTGCGGTCCGATGGTTCTGGACGCGCTCATCAAGATCAAGAACGAGGTCGATCCCGGCCTGACCTTCCGCCGCTCCTGCCGGGAAGGCATCTGCGGGTCGTGCGCGATGAACATCGATGGCGGCAACACCCTCGCCTGTCTCAAGCCGATCGAAGACTGTGCCGGCGACGCTGTGAAAATCACCCCGCTGCCGCACATGCCCGTGGTCAAAGACCTGGTGCCCGATCTGTCGCAGGCCTACGCCCAACTGCGCAGCATCGAGCCCTGGATGCAGTCCGACACGCCGGCGCCGCCAGACGGCGAACGTCGGCAATCGAAAGAAGAGCGCGCCAAGCTGGACGGGATGTGGGAATGCATCCTTTGCTTTTGCTGCTCGACCTCGTGCCCGTCATACTGGTGGAACGGCGATCGCTATCTTGGGCCGGCGGTGCTGCTCGCAGCCTATCGCTGGATCGCCGATAGCCGGGATGAGGCGACCGGGGCACGGCTGGATGCGTTGGAAGATCCGTTCAAGCTTTATCGCTGCCATACCATTATGAACTGCACCGAAAGCTGCCCGAAAGGGTTGAACCCTGCCAAGGCGATTGCCGAGATCAAGCATTTGATGCTGGAGCGGCAGATTTAGTGCAGCACTTCTTTTTTGAAAAAAAGAAGCAAAAAACTTTTATCCGCTTAGGATTTTTCTGTGTTTAAGGGCACTGCGTCCGACCCGGGGGTCTGGCGAGACAGCCTCATCATGGATCACGCCATCCTGCGGTTGGGGTGGTCCAACTTCGGCACGATCATTCCGGGCAAGCTTTATCGCGGCAATCACCCGACCCCGGCGCGGTTGAAACGGCTGCATGATCGTTACGCGCTGCGCACCCTGATCAATCTGCGCGGCAAGCGGGATTGCGGGTCGGATGCTTTGTCGCGCGATGCGGCGGCGCGGCTTGGCATGG
>JAYTQP010000605.1:0-1907 GCA_043746675.1 Rhodospirillales bacterium
CTGACCCAAACCCTGCCCCGGGTGCACATCGCGCTGGCCAGCATCGAGAAAGTGGTGCCGACGCTGGAGGACGCCACTTCGCTGCTGCGACTGCTGGCGCGCTCGGCGACCGGGCAGGATTTTTCCGTCTACACCACCTTTTCCACCGGCACGCGACGGCCGGGCGATCTGGACGGGCCGGAGGAATATCATGTCGTGCTGGTCGATAATGGCCGCAGCGCGATGATCGGCAGCGAATTTCAGGACATGCTGCGCTGCATCCGCTGTTCGGCCTGCATGAACCATTGCCCGGTTTATTTCACCGTCGGCGGGCACAGCTATGGCTGGGTTTATCCGGGGCCGATGGGCAGCGTGCTGACGCCGGGGCTGATCGGGGTGGACAAAGCCGGGCATCTGCCCAATGCCAGCACCTTCTGCGGCAAGTGCGAAAGCGTCTGCCCGGTCAAAATCCCGCTGCCGAAGCTAATGCGGCATTGGCGCGAACGCGAATTTGAGCGGCATCTGACCCCCGGCGCCTTGCGCAGCAACCTGGCAGTTTGGGCCTGGTTCGCGCGGCGGCCGCAGCTTTACCGCATCGCCACCCGCATCGGTGCCTGGGGGTTGAAGCTGCTGTCTGGCCGGCGCGGGCGGTTCACATCCTTGCCGTTCGCCGGCGGCTGGACCGATGGGCGCGATTTGCCGGCGCCGGAAGGCGATACGTTCTTCGCCCGCTATGCCCGCCAGCAACGGCGGCGCGCATGAGCCGGGCGGACACGCTCGGCGCGATCCGCCGTGGACTGCGACGCGGGCCGCTGCCGGACGATCAGGCGATCGGGCTACGCGCACGCATGGTGCAGCATCCGCGCCATCTGATCCCCGCGCGGAGCCAAGTTGCGCGGCCGGCGCAGGTTGCGCTGTTCATCGCCAATGTGGAAAAGGAATTCGGCAGCGTGGCGCGCGTCGCCGGGCTGGACGCGGTGCCGGCGGCGATTGCCGATTATCTTGCCGCCGCCAACCTGCCGACATCGTTCGCGATGGCGCCGCATCCGCAATTGCAGGCGCTGCCGTGGCACACACGGCCGCTGTTGCAGCCGCGCAGTGGCCGCGCCGAGGGCAGCGATCTGGTGTGCCTCACCCACGGCTACGCCGGCATCGCGGAGACCGGCACGCTGATGCTGCCGGCGACCCCGGCGCGGCCGACGACGCTGAATTTGCTCGGCGATGTCGCGCTGGTGGTGCTGCAAGCCAGCCGCATCGTTGGGCCCTATGAAGACGCCTGGGAGATTCTGCGGCGGGAGCGCGAGGGTGCGACCACCGGCGGTTTCATGCCGCGCAATGTGATGCTGGTGACCGGCCCGTCGCGCTCGGCCGATATCGAATCGACGCTGGAGCTGGGCGCGCATGGGCCGCGCAACCTGCATATCGTGCTGGTCGATGACGATCCCGCCGCGATCGCTTGAACGATGGCGCGGCCGCCGGCACGGAGCAGACTGAGCGAAACCGAAATGGGCGACTGGGCTGCCTATGCCCAGCTTGTGCGCCCGCTGAAAGGCAAATCGGCGCCGCCATTGCCGCCGCCGCCGGCAATCGCCGCTGCACCGCCGACCGCCAAGCCCGCGCCGCCGGCGCGCGCCGTCCGCACCGCGTTCCTGACCGTCGGCGATGCGCCCGGGGGCTTGGACAAAGCCAGTTGGAACAAGTTCCGCACTGGCAAGATGGCCGCCATGCGCAGCCTGGACCTGCATGGCCGGACCGCCCAGCGCGCGTTTCATGCGCTGCAATCGTTTCTGCATGCCGCCCATGCCGACCATGTGCGCTGCGTTGAGGTTATCACCGGGCGTGGCGCCGGGGAGGCCGGCGGCGTGCTGCGGCGGGAGCTTCCGTTATGGCTCAATCTGCCGGCGCTGCGCCCGCTGGTGTTGGCGGCC
>JAYTQP010000606.1:0-2175 GCA_043746675.1 Rhodospirillales bacterium
GACGGCCCGACCACCGCCACCAGATGGTTAATGCCGAGCGAGGCCAGCAATTGCTTTTGCGCGGTCACGATGTCGCGCAGGGTGATCGTGGGGAAGTCCGGGCCATAGGGCTTGCCGGTGGCGGGATTATCAGTCATCGGCGCGGTGCTGCCGTACGACGATCCCAGCATGTTCGACGACAGCACGAAGAAGCGGTTGGTGTCGATCGCGCGGCCCGGCCCGACCAACCCGGACCACGGGCCTTCGCTGTTGGCGGTGCCCATCATCTGATGGCTGGAGGTATAGCCGTGGGTGAGCAGCACAACGTTGGATTTGTCCGCCGCCAAGGTGCCTTCGGTGACATAGGCCAGTTTGGCGCCCTTCAGCACGCCGCCACGTTCGAGCTGCAAATCGCCGATCGGGCCCAGGATGGTGTCTGACATAGCGGTATTCCTCGCAGGTTTGGCCTGGCATGATAGACCAGAGCATCGGATCGGCAATCATCGCGGCAGCAAATCTGAGCGAGCCGGAACGGACCGAATGCCCGCGCAACCCGATCTATGATATACGCCGGCCAGGAGATCAGCTTCCATGACCGAGGATCAGAAGCAGCAGCTTATTCGCCAATATGCCGCCAAGGAAATCACCTGGCGCGCATTGCAGGCGCATGGCTTGGACAATTACCGCGAGGTTCTGAGCGAACTCGGTGCGCTGGGTCTGCGGCCGCCAGTCGCAGCGATGGAAGGGCCGAACGTCGTCGCCCGGCAGCGTGGTCGTGCGATCATTCGTGAAGCCTTGCGGACGCGGTAATGGCGCGCATTTTCCGCCTCATCGTCACGGACACGTCGCCGCTATTCACCTTGGTGCTGGCGGACGCGCTTGATGCGTTGTTGCGGCCTGGCTTGCCGATTAGCATCCCTGATGCGGTTTATCTTGAGGCCACGCGCGTGCGTGGTGCACCGGGCGCCGACCAGATTGTCGAATGGATCAACGCCCACCTGGACATGGTGCGGATCATCCCCACAGATATCGGCATCGATCAGCAGCGGCGGCTGGAAGAAGGACGATCCATTCGAGGCTTGGGCGAACAAGCCGCGATTGAGGCGCTGGAACGCTTTCTCCGCAGCGACCCCACCGCCGAGGCGTTGTTGCTGTTCGAGGATACCGATGTCGAAAAGCGCCGCGCGATCGTGGATGCGCGCGTGAGCTTGCTGAGCATCGGGGATTTTTTGCGCGAGTTGGAAGCGGCGGGTCTGATCCAGTCAACCGACCACATTCTCGATCAAGCCGCTGCCCGCGGGCGAAATGTTGAACGGCAGCGTAAGGCGACCGAAGGCGTCGATACGGTTCAGCACCGTTTAAGGGCGCAATTGACGGCGAAGCATTGACACCCTACCCGACCAGATCGAATTGCAACGCCGCCAGCCTTGCGTACAACCCGCCTTCCCGCACCAGCGCCGCATGCGTGCCGTTCGCCACCACCCGCCCGGCTTCGATCACCACAATCCGATCCGCGCGGCGGATGGTGGCCAGCCGATGCGCGACCACCAAGGTCGTCCGCCCCACCGCCAAAACGGACAATGCGTGTTGCACCGCGGCCTCGGATTCCGCATCCAGCGCGGAGGTGGCTTCGTCCAGCAACAGGATCGGCGCATCGCGCAGGATGGCCCGCGCGATGGCGATCCGTTGGCGTTGCCCACCGGACAGCCGCACGCCTTTTTCGCCCAGGAACGTGTCGAACCCTTCTGGCAAATCGTCGAGAAAATCCGCCGCCGCTGCCTTCGCCGCCGCGCGCACCTCGGCGTTGGTCGCATCCGGCCGGCCGTAACGAATATTCTCCCAGGCGTTGGCCGAGAAAATCACCGGGTCCTGCGCCACCAGCCCGATCCGCCCGCGCAACGCGCCGGGATCGGCCGCGGCGATATCCACCCCATCCACCCGAATGCGCCCGGACTGCGGATCGTAGAACCGCAGCAGCAATTGCAGCACCGTGGTTTTACCCGCCCCGGACGGGCCGACCAGCGCCACCATCTCCCCCGGCGCGATGTCCAGACTGAAGTGCGACAGCGACGGGCTTTCCGGCCGCGCTGGATAGCGGAACGTCACCTCTTCGAATGAAATCCGTCCCTCGGCTTTCGGAAAGCCGCTCGGGACCGGCGGTGCGGCAATTGTCGGCTGTTCGTCCAGCAGTTCGAT
>JAYTQP010000607.1:0-3894 GCA_043746675.1 Rhodospirillales bacterium
GACGATATCGCCAAGGGCCGCGACTACCGCATGAAGCTGTCCGACGCGGACGTGATGGCCGACATCGAAGCCGCCGCCGCGCATCTGTCGGGCAAGAAACTGGGCATCGTCGGCTACTGCTTCGGCGGCACCGTTGCCTGGTGGGGCTCCACCCGCAGCAAGAGCTTCGCCGCGGCGTCGTGCTGGTACGGCGGCGGCGGCATCGCCGGCACCAAGAACGAGAGCATGAGCTGCCCGGTGCAGATGCACTTCGGGGAGACCGATGCCTCCATCCCGATGACGGATGTGGACGCGATCCGCGCGGCCCAGCCGAAGGCTGAGTCCTACGTCTACAACGGCGCGGGCCATGGCTTCGGCTGCGACGAGCGCGGCAGTTTCAGCGCGCCCGATGCCGCCCTGGCGCAGCAGCGCACAATAGCGTTTTTCCGCGCCGCTTTGGTTTGAGCGATCAGGAGGCGATGCGGCGGCGGAGCGCATGGCACAGGTGCGCGAACACCGGCAGCCAGTTCGCCGCCTCGGTCTGGCGGAATAACCGGGCGCTGGCGTACCACGGGCTGTCCGCGCGGTCGCGCAGCCAGCGATAATCCGGGTTCTGCGGCAGCAGGATCCAGACCGGCTTGCCCATCGCGCCAGCCAGATGGGCGATGCTGCTATCGACGGTGATCACCAGATCGAGCCCCGCGATCACCGCCGCAGTGTCGGCGAAATCGCGCAGCGCCGCGCCGGGGCAGGCTATGCCGGGCCAAGCTGCCAGCAAAGCGGCGTCGGCGGCGGCGATTTCTTGCTGTAGCACAATAAAATCCGCCGGCAGGTCGAACAGGCCGCGCCAAAGCGGCAGGGCGGTCGAGCGGTTGTGATCGTTCGGGTGCGACGGGTTGCCCTGCCACACCACGCCGATCCGCAACCGCCGCGGATCGCCGGGCAAAATCTGCTGCCATGCGGCGCGTCGATCGTCTGATGCCGAAAGATACCGTTCCGACAGCGGGATGGTATTGATCTCGGTCCCGAAGGCCAGCGGCAGGCTCATCAGCGGACAATGCAGGTCGAACGCCGAGGGGGTGGCGTCCTGGCCGATTACCGCAACCCGCCGATCGAAGCCCGCGAGCAAGGTAAGTAACGAATTCTGCACCGATATTGTTACTTGCGCGCCACGTTCCGCCGCCATTATGGCGTAGCGACAGAACTGGATGGTGTCGCCCTGGCCCTGCTCCCAATGCAGAAACAGCCGCTGCCCGGCGATATCCTCCGCCCCGAGCCACAAAGGCCGCGACAGGTTGCGAACCCGTCGCAGGGCAGGAACAAGCTGGCGCCATTCATAGTCCGGCCAGCCGGACGCCAGGTCGCCGGTTTGCAGCCAGAACAGGCTGCGGTTCCAGCGGCCCTCGGCGTAATCCGGGCGGCGTTCGATCGCGGCATCGAAGCTGGCCGAGGCTTCCGCCAGCCGGTCCAGTTCCTGCAAGGCGAGCGCGCGGCTCATATGCGCCTCCGGCATGTCCGGGTCGGCGGCGAGCGCCTGGTCATAGCATTGCAGCGCCGCTTCCGGCTGCCACAGCCGGCGCAGGATATTGCCGCGCACGATGATCGCCGGCAGGATGTCCGGCTGCAGCGCCAGGGCGGCGTCCACGCTGGCCAGGGCGGCTTCGGGCTGGTTGCTTTGCAGCAGCGCCATGCCGCGATTGGCCAGGGCTGCGGCCGAGGTTGGCGCAAGCGCGATCACCCGATCGAACGCCGCCGCCGCATCGGTGTACTGGTGCAAGCTGAGCAGCGCCAGCCCGCGCCCGGTCAAGGCTGCCAGCAGGTCCGGTTGCGCGGCCAGCACCCGATCGTAACCGGCCAAAGCCTCCTCCAGCCGATCGGCCGTGCGTAGCAAATCGCCGCGCAGGCAGCCGGCCTCGACGTCGTCCGGCGCCAGTTCGATGGCGCGCGCAAGCGCGGCCAGCGCCTCCGCCGGGCGCCCCAGCCGATGCAGCGCCGCGCCTCGGCGTGCATGCGCCTTGGCATAGGCCGGCCGCAAGGTTATTGCCTGGCCGAGTGCCGCCAGCGCATCGGCGGGCCGATCGAGCGCCAGCAAAGCGACGCCCCGGTTGAAATGCGCCTCGGGGTAGTTGGATTTGCGCACGATCGCGCGGTCGAAATCCGCCAGTGCCGCCGCGTGCTGCCCGAGATCGAGCAAGGCGGTGCCGCGATTGCCATAAAGATCCGCCAGTTGCGGCGCCAGCGCCACCGCGCGCTCATAGACCGCCAGTGCCTCACGCGGCTGGTCCAGCTTGCGCAGCATGTTACCGAGATTGTTCAGCACCGTCACATCGTTCGGGCTGGCGCGCAGGGCGGCGCGAAACAACGCCACCGCCTCGGCGGCGCGATCGCGCTGCATCATCACCAGGCCGAGCATCCGCAGCGCATCGGCGTCCGACGGGGCAACCCGCTGCACGGCGGCGAAATGCGCCTCCGCCTCGGTCAGTTTTCCCGCCTGGAACAACGCCCAGCCCTTGGCCAGCCGGTCCTGCGCCGATCGGTTCAGCGCCACGTTCTAGGCGTGGCCGGCAACGCCGGAAAGCAGGATCGGGTTGACCCCCAGTTTGCCCAGCGCGCGCTGCCATTTGGTGTCGTTGGCGGTGTCGAACAGCAGGGTGGCGTCCGGCGGGGCGGACAGCCAGGTGTTGCTCTGGATTTCGGCGTCCAGTTGCCCCGGCCCCCAGCCGGCATAGCCCAGCGCCAGCACGCATTCGGCCGGCCCGCCGCCCTCGGCGATCGCTTTCAGCACATCGAGGCTGGCGGTCAGGGCGAAATCCTTGTCTACCCGCAGGCTGCCCTCCCCGGTCCAGTCCGCGGTGTGCAGCACGAAGCCGCGCCCTTTATCGACCGGACCGCCGTCACACAGCCGGATTTCCCGCGCCGGCGGGGTGGGCGCCACTTCCAGTTGCTTGAGCAGGTCGGCGAAGCGCGGCGCGGCCAGCGGCCGGTTGATCACGATCCCCATCGCGCCTTCATCGGTGTGGGCGCACATGAAGATGACGGAGCGGGTGAATTTGCTGTCGGTCAGGGTCGGCATCGCGATCAGCACCTGCCCGGAGAGCGAGGTTTCGCTCGGGTCGCGCCGTGCGGGGGGCCGCGCACCGGGCGCCAGGCGAGTGGATTGGTCTACCATGACGCCTATTTTGGTCAGCTTGGCGCCCGATGCAAGCATCTTCGGTTGGCGCGCGCCGATGCGCCCGCGTGACTCGCCTGCGCGGACCGGCTAGAATCGGGAAAGAGCGAGGTGGACGCCGTGCCCCCGCCGGAACCGCAACCAGAACACAAAGGCAGTCCCCCCATGAGCCAGATCAAAGTCGGCGACGCGATCCCGTCGATGAAACTGATGCGCGCCACCGCCGACGGGCCGAAGGAAGTTTCCACCGACGACCTGTTCAAGGGCAAGAAAGTGGTGGTTTTCGCCGTTCCCGGCGCCTTTACCCCGACCTGCTCGGCCAAGCATCTGCCCGGCTTCGTTGAAAACGCCGCCGCCATCAAGGCCAAGGGGGTGGATGCAATCGTCTGCGTCGCGGTGAACGACGCCTTCGTGATGGGCGCCTGGGCCAAGGCGGCTGGCGCGTCGGACGACATCACCATGCTTGCCGATGGCTCGGCGGCGCTGACCAAGGCGATGGGGCTGGAACTCGACCTGGTGGCGCGCGGCATGGGCGTGCGGGCGCAGCGTTACGCGCTGATCGCCGAGGACGGCAAGGTTACCACGCTGAACATCGAGGCGCCGGGCGATTTCAAGGTCTCCAGCGCCGAAGCCATCCTCGCCGCGCTCTGAGTGTCCGTTCGGGAAGTCTGCCGGCGGAGGGCCGGCGCGGGATTTTTGCACCTGGGAAGGAGGGACCGCCGCCATGATGCTGGGACATCATGGCA
>JAYTQP010000608.1:0-1933 GCA_043746675.1 Rhodospirillales bacterium
GCCATGCGCGGCCATGTCGCTGGCTTGGCAGATGGCGGCGTGCGAACGCCGTCGGGCACCGTGGTTTGGGACCTTGCGCCGTATAAATTTCTCGATCCCGCCGATGCGCCCCCCACCGTCAATCCCAGCCTGTGGCGGATGGCGCGGCTCAACATGGCCAGCGGCCTGTTTCAGGTGGCGGCGCGGGTGTGGCAGGTGCGTGGCCTCGATCTCGCCAACCTCACCATTCTGGAAGGCGATACCGGGCTGGTGGTGATCGACACTTTGACCACGACCGAGGTTGCGGCTGCCGCGATGGCGCTCTATTTCGCCCATCGTCCGGCGCGCCCGATCCACACAGTGATTTACAGCCACAGCCATTCCGATCATTTCGGTGGCGTGAAGGGCATCATTTCGCAGGAGGCGGTCGACAGGGGGGAAATCGAGGTCATCGCGCCGGACAAGTTCATGGAAGCGGTTGGCGGCGAAAACGTGTTGCCCGGCAACGCGATGGGCCGGCGAGCGCAGTTCCAGTTCGGCGGCCTGTTGCGGCAGGGGCCGCGCGGCCAGGTCGATGCCGGATTGGGCAAAACCACCGCGCGCGGCACCCAAAGCCTGATCGCGCCGACCTGGCTGATCAAGCTGCCGGTGGAAACCCATCAGATCGACGGCATCGCGATCATTTTCCAGTTGGCGCCGGAAACCGAAGCGCCGGCCGAAATGCACATGTTCTTCCCCGCGTTCGGGGTGCTGAACATCGCTGAAAACGCCACCCGCCATCTGCATAATCTGCTGCCGTTGCGCGGCGCGCTGGTGCGCGATCCGCGGATGTGGGCGCATTATCTGGCCGATGCGATCGACCGGTTCTGCCCGGCCGCCGAGATCGTTATCGCCCAGCATCATTGGCCGGTCTGGGGCGCGGACAAGGTGCGCGCCTACCTCGAAGCGCAGCATGATTTGTATAAATTCGTGCACGACCAGTCGGTCCGGCTGCTCAATCTGGGCCGCAAGCCGGAGGAGATTGCCGAGGAAATCGAGCTGCCCGAAGTGCTCGCCGAGAAATGGTTTCTGCGCGGCTATTACGGCAACCTCAAGCACAATGCGAAGGCGGTGTATCAGCGGTATCTCGGGTGGTACGATGGCAATCCGGCCAATCTGGACCGGCTGCCGCCAACCGAGACCGCCAGCCGCACCATTCGCTACATGGGCGGCACGGATGCGGCGGTGGCGCTCGCGCAGGCAGATTTCGCCACCGGCGATTATCGCTGGGTTGCCCAGGTGATGAGCCAGGCGCTGTTGGCGGACCCGAGCCATGCCGCCGCGCGAAATTTGCTGGCGGATAGTTTGGAACAGCTCGGCTATCAGACGGAATCTGCCACCTGGCGCAACGCCTATCTTTATGCCGCGCAGGAATTGCGGCACGGCAAGCGCGAAATCCCGCCGCGCCCGATGCTGGCGCCCGAAGTGGTGAAGGGTCTGCCGACCGACCTGCTGCTGGATTATCTGGCGGTACGCATAAACCCAGGCCGCGCCGCCGATGCTGCCATATCGGTCAACATCACCCTGACCGATCGCACGGAAACCTGGAACATCGGGTTGCGCAACTGCGTGCTGGCGCATTTGCCCGGCCATCGCACGTCAGAAAATCATCTGGTCTGCACGCGGGCGAAGTTGGAAGCCTTGTGTTTGGGCATGGCAGAACCGGATTCGCAGATCGTCGAGGGCGACAGCACCGCGATCAAGATATTGTTCGGCATGTTTGACCGTTTCAGCCTGATGTTCGACGTCGTCGGCCCCGATCCGATCGCAAAACCGTAACCTTTCAGTGTCCGCTGCAGGTGCGCGGCGCTTGCGTCCCTTCTCATGTTGAAACTGCATGGCATGAGTGCATGTTAGGTTGGATATTTGAGTTTGGTTGTGTTGGTTGTGGGGTGTGCGGCGGCTGTTTCGTAAC
>JAYTQP010000609.1:0-3056 GCA_043746675.1 Rhodospirillales bacterium
GGCAAAAAAGAACAGCGCCACCACATTTTCCGGATCCGCGATGGTCAGCGAGTAGACCGGTGGCAGGAAGAAAAAATTGAACGCGATGGTGCTCAGCACGCTGGCGAACAGCGACGGTCCCAGCCCGCCGAGAGTGGCAACCGCCAGCACGGCGGTGAGAAACACCAGGGAGATATTGGCCACCGCCAGGGTTTGCCGCAGCACCAGGCCGATCAGGATCGCCGCCAGCACGACGGCGGTGGCGATGGCGTAGTCGCGCAGTGGAGCGCGGGGCGCAAGCGCCTGCCGGCCGGGGCGCGGGCCGTTCGGCAGCGGCGCGATATGCACCGGCAGGTCGCCGGCGCAGTCCACCAGTGTGTGGGTGACCGAACGCCGCCAGGGTCGCCACCATTGCCGCACCGCCGGGCTGCCGATCACGATATCGGTGACGTTCTGTTCGCGCGCGAAGGCGAGAATATCGCCGACGATGTCGTGGCCGGGGATGGTGACCGCGTCGGCGCCCAGGCTGGTGGCCAGCCGCAGCGCGTCGGCAACCCGGCCTCTTGTGGCGGCATCCAGCCGCAGCCCGGCGGCGCTCTCCACGAACAAAGCGGTCCAGGGGGCGCGATAGAAATCCGCCAGTTGGCGGCCACGGCGCACCAGCGCCTCGCTGGCGCCGGTTTCGGTGATGCAGACCAGCACCCGCGCCCCGGCGGCCCATGGGCCTTGGATGGCGTGCGCCTGCATGTGGTCGAGTAACTGGGTGTCCACCCGCTGCGCGGTGCGGCGCAGAGCGAGTTCCCGCAGGGCGGTCAGATTGCCGACGGAGAAGTAATTCGCCAGCGCCCGGCTGGCGGTTTTGGGTAGATAGATTTTGCCTTCGCGCAGGCGGCGCAGCAGATCGTCTGGGGTGATGTCGATCAGTTCGATCTCGTCGGCGCGGTCGATCAGGCTGTCCGGCACGGTTTCCCGAACCCGAATGCGGGTGATGCCGGCGACGACATCGTTCAGGCTTTCGATGTGCTGGATGTTGACCGTGGTCCAGACATCGATGCCGGCGGCGAGCAGTTCCAGAACATCCTGATAGCGTTTCGGATGGCGGCTGCCCTGGCCGGCATCGTCGGTGGCGTTGCTGTGGGCGAGTTCGTCGACCAGGGCCAGCGCGGGATGGCGGACCAGCAGGGCGTCGAGGTCCATTTCGCCCAGATCGATCCCGGCGCGTTGCAAATGCCGGCGCGGCAGGATTTCCAGGCCGGCGACCAATGCCTCGGTTTCCGCCCGGCCGTGGGTTTCCACCAACCCAACCACCACATCCAGCCCATCCCGCCGGCGCGCCTGGGCGGCGCTCAGCATTTCCCAGGTTTTGCCCACGCCGGGCGCGGCGCCGAGGAAAATCCGCAGCCGCCCGCGCTCAGCCGCCTGCGCCTGTTTCAACAGCGCGTCGGGGGAGGGCCGTCCGTCGGTCATCGGTTATTTTGCGATTGCATCGAGCGCGAGGTTGAGCGCCAGCACGTTCACCCGCGGTTCGCCGAGCAGCCCGAGCAGCCGCCCTTCGGTGTGGGCGGCGACCAGGTCGCGCAACGTTTCCTGCGGCAGGTTGCGGGCCTTGGCGACCGTGGCGATCTGAAAGACGGCGCCTTGCGGGGAGATATGCGGGTCCAGCCCGCTGCCGGAGGTGGTGACCAGATCGGCCGGCACCGGGGTGCTGCTGTGCAAGGCGGCGACATCGGCCTGCACCCGATCGACCAGCGCCTTGGCGGTTGGCGCCAGATTAGATCCGCCGGAGTTCGCGGCGTTGTAGGGCGCGGCGACTGTTTTGGTGGCGTCCGCCGGGTCCGGCGCGGTGGTGGCGGATGGGCGCGCATGGAAATAGCCAGGGCCGGCGAAGGTCTGACCGATCAGTTCGGAACCGACGATCTTACCATCCCGCGCCACCAAACTGCCGCCCGCCTGGGCCGGAAACAAAGCCTGTGCCACCCCGGTCACCGCCAGAGGATAAGCCAGCCCGGTAATAAGGGCATGGCCAACAACAGCACCAAAGCCGGACGAACATCACGCAACATATCAAAATCTCCTGCCGTTTAGACAAACACCAAGTGGAAGAAAGTTTTTTGGTTCTTTTTTCCAAAAAAGAACCGCTTCGCTCCCGCCTAAGCCAACCCCAAAGCGCTCACCAGCATATCGATCAGCTTGATGCCCACGAACGGCGCCACCAGTCCGCCGACACCATAGACCATCAGGTTGCGCCGCAGCAGCGGCCCCGCCCCGATCGCCCGGTAGGCGACGCCTTTAAGCGCCAACGGGATCAGCGCCACGATAATCAGCGCATTGAAGATGATCGCCGACAGGATCGCGCTTTGCGGCGTCGCCAGCCCCATCACGTTGAGCGCGGCGAGTTGCGGGTAGAAGGCGAGGAACATCGCCGGGATAATGGCGAAATATTTGGCGACGTCGTTGGCGATGGAAAACGTGGTCAGCGCGCCGCGGGTCATCAGCAGTTGTTTGCCGATCTCGACAATTTCGATCAGCTTGGTGGGATCGCTGTCCAGATCGACCATGTTGCCGGCTTCCCGCGCCGCCTGGGTGCCAGTGTTCATCGCCACGCCGACATCGGCCTGCGCCAGTGCGGGCGCATCGTTGGTGCCGTCGCCGCACATGGCGACCAGCTTGCCGCCTTCCTGCTCACTGCGGATCAGCGCCAGCTTGGCTTCGGGCGTCGCCTGGGCCAGGAAGTCGTCCACTCCGGCTTCGGCGGCGATGGCGGCCGCGGTCATTGGGTTGTCGCCGGTGATCATCACGGTGCGGATGCCCATGCGGCGCAGTTCGGCGAAGCGTTCGCGGGTGCCGCCTTTCACGATGTCCTTCAGGGCAATCACGCCGAGCAGCGTGTCGCCTTCCGCCACCGCCAGCGGCGTGCCGCCGGCACGCGCGATGCGGTCGGCGATGGCGCGCAGATCGGCGCCGAGCGGCGAATTGGGGGAGGCCGCCAGCATGCTGTCCACCGCGCCTTTGCGAATGCGACGGCCCTCGATATCCACCCCGCTCATCCGGGTTTGTGCGGTGAACGGAATGAAAAC
>JAYTQP010000610.1:0-4062 GCA_043746675.1 Rhodospirillales bacterium
GGCTGGCTTTCTTTTGTAAAAAGCTTGGAATCCTGCGGTTTTCCTGCCCCCACTTCGTTGACCCAATCGATTCCCCACCGCTAGTGTCGCGCCGCCCGGGCGCATACCGTTCGCCGCCTGACGAATTTCATCACCAAGGAGATACCCCGTGAACAAAATGGACCTGATCGCCGCCGTGGCCGAAAACGCCGACCTCACCAAAGCGAAAGCCACCGAAGCGGTCGATGCCGTGTTCGCGGCAATCGAAGGCGCCCTGAAAGCCGCCGACGAAGTACGCCTGGTCGGCTTCGGCTCCTTCAGCACCAGCACCCGCAAAGCCACCACCGGCCGCAACCCGCAAACCGGCGCCGCGATCCAGATCGCCGAATCGACCACCGTCCGCTTCAAGCCGGGCAAAGCGCTCAAAGACGCGGTGGGCTGAACCGGCCTGCGAAAGACAGGAAGGCCAGGGGCGCTGCCCCTGGACCCCGCAAGGGAGCAGAGGCTCCCTTGACCCTATGACTTAAGAAAGAAAGCATGGGGTAGGCGAAGAAGGGGGGCTGCAGTGCTGTTGCAACCTCCTCGCCCCCCCCTTCTTCGCCTACCCCACCCTTGCCTAAAAGTTATGGGGTCAAGGGGACCTCTGTCCCCTTGCGGGTCCAGGGCAGCGCCCTGGCCTTGCTTACTTCCGGGGCCGTTCGCCCCGCGCTTTTTGGGCGGTTAGCTCAGCGGTAGAGCGTCTCGTTTACACCGAGAGGGTCGGCGGTTCGAAACCGTCACCGCCCATACCGGGTATTTTGATTGATGCGGACCTTCCCTTTTTTCGACGGTCTGCAATGTTGGCGTCTTATTTGCCGGTGGCGGGTTTGACGGCTTGACGGCGGGGGATTGCCGGCCTAAACGCCGCTCCCTGTTGTGCTGCGGGAGTAGCTCAGTTGGTTAGAGCGCCGGCCTGTCACGCCGGAGGTCGCGGGTTCGAGCCCCGTCTCTCGCGCCAGCAGCAAACAGGATTTTCTCAAAATTTCGTTGGCGCGTTTTTCCGCCGTGCAATCGGCCTCGCCCCCTGGCAGCGCGGGCGTGATGCCTGTAATGTCTTGTTGCGCTGCAATGCGGTACGATGGCCGCGCGACGTTGCATGAGAGGAGCAGGCACGATGGCTCTCGACCTGGCCGAATATTTCCCGATCCTGGTGTTCATTGGCATTGCCGTGGTGATTGCGGTGGCCATGCTCGGTGGTTCGTTGCTGGCGGCGCACCAGAAGCCGTATGCGGAGAAGCTGAGCGCCTATGAATGCGGGTTTGAGGCATTCGAGGACGCGCGCCGGCGGTTCGATGTGCGGTTTTACCTGGTTGCGATCCTGTTCATCATTTTCGACCTCGAAGTCGCCTTTCTGTTCCCCTGGGCGGTCAGCCTGGCGGATATCGGGCCGTTGGGGTTTTTCTCGATGGTCGGTTTTCTTGGCGTGCTGACGGTGGGTTTTGTCTATGAATGGTGCAAGGGCGCCCTGGAATGGGAATAGGCCGGTTGGGATTCGAATTATGAGCGCATCGACCGACATTACGGGGCTGGATCATCCGGCCGCGTTGCCGCCGGGTCCGGGCCAGAGCGCGATTTTGCGCAGCGTGACGGATGAAGTGCAGGACAAGGGCTTCGTGGTTGCCAACCTGGACAAGTTGGTCAACTGGGCGCGCACCGGCAGCCTGTGGCCGATGACCTTCGGGCTGGCCTGCTGCGCGGTGGAAATGATCCACGCCTACATGCCGCGCTACGATCTGGATCGGTTGGGCGTTATCCCGCGCCCATCGCCGCGCCAGTCGGATGTGATGATCGTGGCGGGCACGCTGACCAACAAAATGGCGCCGGCGCTGCGAAAAGTTTACGATCAGATGCCGGAGCCGCGCTGGGTGATCAGCATGGGCAGTTGCGCCAATGGCGGCGGCTACTACCATTATTCCTACGCCGTTGTGCGCGGCTGCGACCGGGTGGTGCCGGTCGATATCTACGTGCCGGGCTGTCCGCCGACCGCGGAGGCGCTGGTCTACGGGATCATGCAGTTGCAGAAGAAAATCCGCCGCACCGGGACCATTCTCCGTGGCTGACGAAATCGTGGAAGACCTGCCGACGGCGATGCATCATCTGGCCGATGCCGTGGTTGCGCTGCCCGGCGTGACCGGCGTTTCCTGGCAGCAGGACGAGCTGATCGCGCATGCGACGCGCGACGGGCTGGTGCCGCTGATGACCGCTTTGCGCGACGATCCGCGCTTTCTGTTCGAACAGATGATGGAACTGGCCGGGGTGGATTGGCCGGAGCGCGCCGAGCGCTTCGAGATTGTTTACTGCCTGCTGTCGATCAGCTTCAACCGCCGCATCCAGATTGTCGTCACCACCGATGAAACCACCCCGGTACCCTCGATCCACGGTGTCTGGCCGGTGGCGACGTGGTGGGAACGCGAAGCGTTCGATCTGTTTGGCATCAGCTTTTCCGGCCAGCCCGATCTGCGCCGCATCCTGACCGATTACGGGTTCGAGGGGCATCCGCTGCGCAAGGATTTCCCGCTGACCGGATACGTGGAAGTGCGCTACGACACTGCGCGCCAGCAGGTGGTCTACGAACCGGTGAAGCTGGTGCAGGATTTTCGTAATTTTGACTTCCTGTCGCCATGGGAAGCGATGTCCACGCTGCCCGGCGATGAGAAGGGGCAAAAGCCATGAACGACACGCCCGCGCTGAAACAAATCCAGATCGACAGCCATTCGCTGAATTTCGGCCCGCAGCATCCAGCCGCGCACGGCGTGCTGCGGTTGATCCTGGAAATGGACGGCGAAGTTGTCGAGCGCGCCGATCCGCATATCGGGCTGCTGCATCGCGGCACCGAAAAGCTGATCGAGTATAAATCCTACATCCAGGCGGTGCCGTATTTCGATCGGCTGGATTACGTCTCGCCAATGTCGCAGGAACATGCGTTCGCGCTCGCGGTGGAAAAGCTGTTGGGGGTGGAAGCGCCGTTGCGGGCCAAGTGGATCCGCACCCTGTTCTGCGAAATCACCCGGGTGCTGAACCATTTGCTGAATGTGACCACGTATGGCCTCGATGTTGGCGCGATCACGCCGGCCTTGTGGGGCTTCGAGGAGCGCGAGAAGCTGATGGAGTTCCATGAGGCCGCATCGGGCGCGCGGCTGCATGCGAATTATTTCCGTCCGGGTGGGGTTTCGAAGGATCTGCCGGCGGGGCTGGAGGCGCGGATCGCTGAATGGGCCGATGGATTTCCGAAGTTTCTGGATAATCTCGAAGGGCTGCTGACCTCCAACCGGATCTGGAAGCAGCGCACAGTGGATATCGGCGTGTTCTCCGCCGAGCAGGCGCTGGCCTGGGGTTTTTCCGGGCCGTGTTTGCGCGCCAGCGGCGTGTCGTGGGATTTGCGGCGGTCGCAGCCGTATGAAATGTACGATCAGTTGGATTTCAAAATCCCGGTCGGCCGCAACGGCGATTGTTACGATCGCTATCTGGTTCGGATCGCCGAAATGCGCGAAAGCGTGTCGATGATCAAGCAATGCCTGGCGCAGATGAAGCCCGGCCCGATCAAGCTCGGCGACCACAAGATCAGCCCGCCGAGCCGAGCGGACATGAAGCGTTCGATGGAAGCCTTGATCCATCACTTCAAGCTTTATACCGAGGGCTATCACGTGCCGGCCGGCTCGACCTACACCGTGGTGGAAGCGCCGAAGGGCGAGTTCGGCGTGTATCTGATCGCCGATGGCAGCAACCGCCCGTATCGTTGCAAAATCCGCGCGACCGGCTTCGCCCATCTGCAGGCGACCGAGGCGATGGCGAAACGACATATGCTGGCCGACGCGGTGGCGATCATCGGATCGCTCGACGTGGTGTTCGGTGAGATCGACAGGTAGCCAATGACCGATTTTGTGCAGCCGAAAAACTTCGCCTTCGACGCCGAGAGCATGGCGTTGGTCGAAATGCATATCGCCAAATATCCGGCCGGCCGGCAGGCCAGCGCCGTACTGCCGCTGCTCGATCTGGCCCAGCGCCAGCTGGGCCGGCTGACCGGCAGCGCCTGGGTGCCGGTGG
>JAYTQP010000611.1:0-1746 GCA_043746675.1 Rhodospirillales bacterium
GAGGTCGCGCAGGGTCTGACCTTCAGCGAAAGCTTCTTCTGGGATCTCAACCCCACCACCCGCGCCTTCACCAACCGGGTCAAAGGCAAGCTGACCAAATCGAACCAGTGGCTCACCATGACCCCGGTCGGCTGCTATGGTGCTACGCTGCACTACCTCAAGAACGTCGCTTTGATGGGCGCCGGGCAGGCCAAGGTCAGCGGCGCGGCGACGGTTGCGCAAATGAAGAAAATGCCGACGCTGGACGACGCCTTTGGCGCCGGCACCATCCGCGAGGATGGCCGCGTGCTGCACCCGGTCTACCTGTTCGAGGCCAAGAAGCCGAGCGAGAGCACCGGCGGCTGGGATTTGGTGAAGATCATCGCCACCACCCCGGCCGACAAAGCCTTCCGGCCTCTGAAGGATGGCCACTGCGCGTTCATTAAGGCCTGACGCGACGCATCTCTGCAGGCCGCGCAACGCACGCAGGGGCGTAGCGCGGCCTGGGTTTTCAGGATGCCGACGATTTCGTCGGCGGCATCACCATGGCATCCGCGCGCGCCGCCTCGCGCAATGGCTCGGCGCGCAGTTTGCGCCAATCGACGATTGCTTCCATCGGCGTTTCTCCCATTTGCAACGCGACCCGGACATGATCGCGGCATGGCGCGGAGAGTGCTAGACTGCGCGCATGTCTGCAACGCTGCCGTTCGATGTGCCCGCGCCCGCGCCGCCGCAATCTGCCCCGCTGGCGGATCGGCTGCGGCCGCGCGCGCTCGATCAGGTGGTCGGGCAGGACCATCTGGTTGGCCCGACCGGCAGCTTGACCCGGATGCTCGGGCGCGGCTCGCTGGCCTCGCTGATCCTGTGGGGGCCGCCCGGCGTCGGCAAAACCACCATCGCCCGGCTGCTGGCGGAGCGCGCCGGGCTGCATTTCATTCAGATATCGGCAGTCTTTTCCGGCGTCGCCGACCTCAAGCGGATTTTCGAGGAAGCCACCCGGTGGCGCGCGACGGGACAGGCGACCTTGCTGTTCGTCGATGAAATCCACCGTTTCAACCGCGCCCAGCAGGATGGGTTTCTGCCGGTGGTGGAAAACGGCACCGTGACTTTGGTGGGCGCGACAACGGAAAACCCGTCTTTCGCGCTCAACGGCGCACTGCTGTCGCGCTGCCAGGTGCTGGTGCTGCGTCGGCTCGACGATGCCGGGCTGGATTTGCTGCTGCACCGCGCCGAAGCCGAAACCGGCAGCAAACTGCCGTTGCAGCCGGACGCGGCGGAGAATTTGCGCGCGATGGCGGATGGCGACGGGCGCTATCTGCTCAACATGGCCGAGCAATTATTCGCTCTGCCGGCGGGCACTGCGGCACTCGATCCGGCCGGCCTGTCCGAATTGCTGGCGCGCCGCGCCGCGCTCTACGACAAGGACCGCGAGGAGCATTACAACCTGATTTCCGCGCTGCATAAATCCATTCGCGGCTCGGACCCGGATGCGGCGCTGTACTGGCTCGCCCGCATGCTCGGCGGCGGCGAGGACCCGCGCTATCTGGCGCGGCGGCTGGTGCGGCTGGCGTCCGAAGATATCGGCATGGCCGATCCGCAGGCGCTGGTGCAGGCGTTGACCGCGTGGCAGGTGTTCGAACGGCTCGGCACGCCGGAAGGCGAACTGGCAATCGCGCAATGCGTGGTCTATCTCGCCACCGCGCCGAAATCGAACGCGCTTTACACCGCCATGGCGGCGGCCAGCGGTGCGGCGCGCACCACCGGTAG
>JAYTQP010000612.1:0-1837 GCA_043746675.1 Rhodospirillales bacterium
ACTTGATCGGCCGGCCTAGCACGGCGGCAACCTTGGCCGGGTCCACCCGGTTGATGCCGGAGGCAATCACCAGCACCGGGCGATCGCCGGCCGGGTCCGGCGCACGGAAAACGATCGATTTGGCGATCTGCGCCACCGTGCAGCCAACCGCCGCCGCCGCATCGATCGCGGTGCGGGTGCCAGCGGGAAATTCCACGATCGCATCGCCCAGCCCGGCGGCGGCCAGGATCGCGCGCACCCGTTCGACCGAGCCCGCCTGCTCGGCATTTTGTCCCGCCATCGCCACCCCCTATGCTGGCGCGATGCAATCGCTCGCGCTTTATATTCACTGGCCGTTCTGCCTGGCCAAGTGCCCTTACTGCGACTTTAATTCGCACGTCCGCGACCGCATCGACCAGGTCCGCTTCGCCGCCGCTTTGCGCGCCGAACTGGCCTGGGAAGCCGCCCGGCTCGGGCCACGCCGGCTGGGCTCGATTTTCTTCGGCGGCGGCACCCCAAGCCTGATGCGGGCAGAGACCGTCGCGCATTTGATCGACGACGCGCGGCGGCTGTTTCTGGCCGACGACGACCTCGAAATTACCCTGGAAGCCAACCCGACCAGTGTCGAGGCGGCGCGGCTAGTGGAATTTCGCACCGCCGGGGTTAATCGCATTTCGCTCGGGGTGCAAAGCCTCGATGCCGACGACCTCCGCCGCCTCGGCCGCCAGCATTCCGTCGGGCAGGCGATCGCGGCGCTGGAACTGGCGGGCGACCTGTTTGTGCGCATGTCCTTCGATCTGATCTACGCACGGCCGGGGCAGACCGCGGCGGCCTGGCGGGCCGAACTGCGCCAGGCGCTGGCGCTGGCGCACGATCATCTGTCGCTCTACCAGCTCACCATCGAGCCCGGTACCGGATACGCGGCGCTGCACCGGCGCGGGGAAATCATCCTGCCGGACGCTGACACCGCAGCCGTTTTGTATGACGCCACCGGCGAGGAAGCGGCGAAATTCGGCCTGCTGGGTTATGAAATTTCCAACTACGCCAAACCCGGCAGCGAAAGCCGGCATAATCTGGCCTACTGGTGCTACACCGATTACGCCGGCATCGGGCCGGGCGCGCACGGCCGGGTCAGCCTCGATGGCAGCCTGCGCGCCACCCGCCGCCACCGCGCGCCGGAAGCCTGGGCCGATCTGGTCGAACGCCAGGGCCATGGCAGCACCCGGGAAACGCTGGTTTCGTCCCCCGAGCGCGCGCGGGAGGCGCTGCTGATGGGGCTGCGGCTGGCGGAAGGGATCGATGAGGCGCGGTTCGCCGAGCGCACCGGGATGGCGATGGATGCGGCGATCGACGGTGACATTCTGCGGCGGGCGCTGGAGGAGAATTATCTGGTCCGCGGCGGCGGTCGGATCAGCGCCACGGCGGAGGGACGCAAGCGGCTCGATGCGCTGCTGGCGGCGTTGGTGGTTTAGCCCCGCACATGCGGTCGCGCTTCAATGCGCGTGCTCAACCTCCGGCAGCATGCTGGCATCCACCGTAAGCACTTCGCCCATCCAAAACGAATTATGCAAATGGTCGTCCTTGGGCCGGCCGCTTTCCGGGTGGATCAGCACCGTTAGTCCCATCCGGTTCATGGCGATGAACGGCACCAGGGTTTCGAACGCTGCGACCGGGAAGGCGATCTGATACATCGAAATCGGATGCGGCCCGATTTTGTTGTCGTGCCAGCGGCCGAGCAGGGCGGACGGAAACCGCGCGCCCACCCATTCGCGCAATTTCAACGCCACCGGCTTGGTTTCGGCGTTGTAGTAGATATGGGCGTGCCAGCTATGGATGGTGCTGACCTCAACGGCGGTGT
>JAYTQP010000613.1:0-8126 GCA_043746675.1 Rhodospirillales bacterium
ACCAACCCTGCCGACTTCGCCGCCCTTGTTCCGCTCGTCGACCAGGCCCGTGCCAACCTGGGGCGCAAACTGCGCGAGGTGTCGGGCGACACGGGCTTCGCCACCGAAGCCAATCTCGAAGCCATGGCCGAACGCCGGGTCAGGGCCTATCTCTCGCCGGGCCGCATCCGGCATGGCGAGACCGATCCCACGGCCGGGCGTGTGCTCAAGCGCAAGCCGCGGATGCAAGCCATGGCCGATACGATCCGCAGGGCGGCGCGGCGAAGTCGATACCGGCTGCGCAAACAGGTCGTCGAGCCGGTATTCGGACACATCAAGCAGGCCAGAGGCTTCCGACAGTTCCTCCTCCGTGGCCTCACCAAAGTCAGAGGCGAGTGGGCAATGGTCTGCACCGTCCACAACCTCCTCAAGCTGCACAAAGCGGCAGCGTGAGGATGGTCTACTCATCTTGTTCTAGACAATCTCTCGTACAAAATGAACGCGCATTGGATCATTGTCGGACAGGCTCCTAGCGCCGCAGCCCCGCCAGCCGGGCCGGGTCCACCGTCACCGCATGGTTCAACGGCCCATGCCCGGCGCCGTAGCCGGGGGCGGAAAAAATCGCCGCCTGCACGTAGGCGCGGGCGCGTGAAACCGCCTCGGTCAGCGCCATTCCCTGCGCCAGCCCTGCCGCCAGCGCGCTCGCCAGGGTGCAGCCGGTGCCGTGGGTGTGGCGGGTGGCGATGCGGGCGGAGCGGAACGCCACCACCCCATCGAGGGTAGCCAGCAAATCCACCAGTTCATCGCCCGGTAGATGCCCGCCTTTCAACAGCACCGCCTCCGGCCCCATCGTCAGCAGTGCGGCGGCGGCGCGGTGCATGTCCGTCTCATCGCGGATCGTCATGCCGGTCAGCACCTCGGCTTCGGGCAAATTCGGCGTCAGCACATGCGCCAGCGGCAGCAGCAGGCGGCGCATATGGGCCACCGCATCGTCCGCCAGCAGGCTGGCACCGCCCTTGGCCACCATAACCGGGTCCACCACCACCGGCACGCCGCGGGCGCGCTCGCGCAGCAAATCCGCCACCACCGCAACCGTCGCCGCATCGCCCAGCATGCCGGTTTTGATCGCGTCCGCACCCAGATCGTCCAGCACCGCACGCATCTGGGCGGCAACGAAATCGGGCGGCACCGGATGCACCGCCTGCACGCCGACGGTGTTCTGGGCGGTAAGCGCGGTGATCGCCGTCATCGCGAAACCATCCATCGCGGTCACCGCCTTGATGTCCGCCTGAATGCCCGCGCCGCCGCCGGAATCCGAGCCGGCAATGATCAGCACACGGCCTTTCACTGCCCAGCAACCTCGGTGATCAACGCGCACAAACCATCCACCACGCCGGCCACCTGGTCGGCATCCTCGCCCTCCGCCATCACCCGGATGACCGGCTCGGTGCCACTTTTGCGGATCAACAGCCGCCCGCTGCCGGCCAGAACCTTCTCCGCCGCCGCAATCGCCGCCTGCACCCGCGCATGCTCCAACGGCGCCCCACCCTCGAACCGCACGCTGCGCAGCAACTGCGGCAATGGCGCGAACACCTTGCACACCTCGCTGGCCGGCTTGCCCACCTCCACCAGCACCGCCAGCACCTGCAACGCCGCCAGCAGCCCGTCGCCGGTGGTGGCATAGTCCGACATGATCATATGACCGGACTGCTCACCACCGACATTGAAGCCGCCCGAACGCATCCGCTCCATCACATAACGGTCGCCAACCGCGGTCCGCTCCAAGCACAGCCCCTGCGCCGCCAGCATCCGCTCCAACCCGAGATTGGACATCACGGTCGCCACCACCCCACCGCCGGCGAGCCGCCCGGCGCGCGCCCAGGCCGTGGCGATCAGCCCCAGCACCTGATCGCCATCGATCACATTGCCGAAATTATCGCATAAAATCAACCGGTCCGCGTCGCCATCCAGCGCAATCCCAAGATCGGCGCCGTTCCGGCGCACCTCCCCGGCAATGAATTTCGGCACCGTCGAACCACAATCGCGGTTGATGTTGAACCCGTCCGGCGACACGCCCACCCGAATAACATCCGCCCCCAATTCCCACAGCACCGTCGGCGCCACCTTGTAGGCCGCCCCATGCGCGCAATCGATCACGATCTTCAGCCCATCCAGCCGCAACCCGCGCGGAAACGTGTTCTTGGCGAACTCGATATACCGCCCGCCCGCATCCTCCATCCGCGACGCCCGCCCCAGCCGCGCCGGCCGCGCCAGATGCGTGCCCATGTCAGACCCCATCAGCGCCTCGATCTCCATCTCCGTCTCGTCGGACAATTTATACCCGTCCGGCCCGAACAACTTGATCCCATTATCCTCGAAACTATTGTGCGATGCCGAAATCATCACCCCCAAATCCGCCCGCATACTATGCGTCAACATCGCAATCGCCGGCGTCGGCAACGGACCCACCGTCACCACATCCATCCCCGCCCCAATAAACCCCGCCACCAAAGCCGGCTCGATCATATAGCCGGACAAACGCGTGTCCTTGCCAATCACCACCCGATGCCGATGCGCCCCACGGGTAAACAAAACCCCCGCCGCATGCCCCAACTTCAAGGCAATCTCCGCCGTCATCGGTGGCGTGTTCGCCGTGCCCCGAATGCCGTCGGTACCGAACAAACGTCGCTTCTGGGTCATGGAATTGGGCTCGCTGCGGTGTTGGTGGGGCGGGGAAGCAAAGTAAGGCCAGGGCGCTGCCCTGGACCCGCAAGGGGGCCGTCGCCCCCTTGACCCCATCACTTTAAGGCAAGGGTTCGGGAGATTGAAGGAGGGGGCCAACCGCGATGTTGCAACATCCGTGTCGGCCCCCTCCTTCAATCTCCCGATGCTTCGCTCAAGTCATAGGGTCAAGGGAGCTTCTGCTCCCTTGCGGGGTCGAGGGGCAGCGCCCCCGCCTTGCTTGCTTCCCGCCCCACCATTACCCCCACCGCCCCAAGCCCACGCCAGACGCGCACGGCTTGGACGGTTTCGGCGACATCGTGGACGCGGAGCATGGACGCGCCGTGGAGGGTGGCGAACAGGGCAGCGGCGATCGAGCCGGGGGCTGATTTGGCAGGGTTGGGTTGTTGGGAGAGGGTGGTGATGAAGCCTTTGCGGGAAACGCCGACCACGATCGGGCGGCCGAGGCGTTGCAGGGTTTCGAGTTTGGGCAGCAAAGCGAGGTTTTCCGCCAGGCCTTTGGCAAAGCCGATACCGGGATCGATGGCGATGCGGGTTCGGGCGATGCCGGCGGCTTCGGCGAAGGCGAGGCGTTCGGCGAGTTCGTTGGTCACGTCTTCGGCGATGTCGGCGTAGTGTTTTTGGCCGGTCATCGTCGCCGGGGTGCCGCGCATATGCATCAGGATAACCTGGCAGGTAGCGGCGGCGAGGATTTTGGCGCTGTTCGGGTCATGCCGCAGCGCGGATACATCGTTGACGATGCGGGCGCCGGCGGCGAGCGCGGCCTGCATGGTGCTGGCGTTGCGGGTATCGACCGAGAGGATCGCGCCGGCCTCCGCGAGCGCGCGGATCACCGGCAGGATGCGGGCCTGTTCGATCTCGGGCGCGGTCGGGGCCGCGCCAGGGCGGGTGGTTTCGCCGCCGATATCGAGCAAATCAGCGCCTTCGCCGAGCAATTGCTTTCCGTAGGCAATCGCGCTGGCGGCGTCGGCGTGTTTGCCGCCGTCACTGAAGCTGTCGGGGGTAACGTTCAGCACCCCCATCACCAGCGGGCGATGGGGGGGCAGGCCGGGCCAGTCCGACATGTGTTAGCCAGGCTGCGGGGCTGCTCCCAGGCCACCGGCCGGCGGCACCGGGCGGCCCGATTGCGGCACCGAGGCGCGGCTTCTGTCCGGCATCGGGTCGTCCACCACTTTTTTCACCACCTTGTCGCCGCGCAGCACGTCGCGGATTTCATCGCCGGACAGGCTTTCATGCTCCAGCAGGTTCTGCGCGATGGCATGCAAATGATCGACATGCTCGGTCAGAATGCGGTGCGCGCTGCGATAGGCGTTGTCGATGATACTCTTGATTTCGCTGTCGATTTCGCGGGCGGTGGCTTCGGAGACGTTCTTGTGCTGGGTGACGGAGTGGCCGAGGAAAACTTCCTGCCCATTGTCGCCGTAGGCGATCATGCCGAGTTTTTCGCTCATACCCCATTCCGTCACCATCCGGCGGGCCTGATCGGTCGCCATCTTGATGTCGCCGGACGCGCCGTTGGACACTTTGTCGGCACCGAAGATAATTTCCTCAGCGGCCCGTCCGCCCATCGCCATGGTCAGTTCGGCGAGGCATTTGGCCTTCGATTTCGAGTAGCGGTCGCCTTCCGGCAGGCTCATCACCATGCCCAGCGCTCGGCCGCGCGGGATGATGGTGGCCTTATGGACCGGGTCGCATTCCGGCTCGTTCATCGCGCACAGCGCATGGCCGGCTTCGTGGTAGGCGGTCATCTTCTTTTCGGCGTCCGACATCACCAGCGAGCGGCGTTCGGCGCCCATCATCACCTTGTCCTTGGCGTGTTCGAACTCGTGCATCGCCACCACCCGCTTGCCCATGCGGGCGGCGCGCAAGGCCGCTTCGTTGACCAGGTTGGCAAGATCGGCGCCGGAAAAGCCGGGGGTGCCGCGGGCGATCACTTTCGGATCGACGTCGGACGCCAGCGGCACTTTGCGCATGTGCACGCGAAGGATTTTCTCGCGCCCGTTCACATCCGGGTTCGGCACCACCACCTGGCGGTCGAACCGGCCGGGCCGCAACAACGCCGGATCGAGCACATCCGGTCGATTGGTGGCGGCGATCAGGATAACGCCTTCATTCGATTCGAAGCCGTCCATTTCCACCAGCATCTGGTTCAAGGTCTGTTCGCGTTCATCGTTGCCGCCGCCAAGCCCGGCGCCGCGATGCCGCCCAACCGCGTCGATTTCATCGATGAAAATGATGCAAGGCGCGTTCTTCTTGCCTTGCTCGAACATGTCGCGCACCCGGCTGGCGCCGACGCCGACGAACATTTCCACGAAGTCCGAGCCCGATATGGTGAAAAACGGCACGTTGGCCTCGCCGGCGATGGCGCGGGCGAGCAGGGTTTTGCCGGTGCCGGGCGGGCCCACCAGCAGCACGCCTTTGGGTATCTTGCCGCCGAGGCGCTGGAATTTCTGCGGGTCTTTCAGGAAATCCACGATTTCCTGCAGCTCCTGCTTGGCCTCATCGATGCCGGCAACGTCGTCGAACGTGATGCGGCCCTGTTTTTCGGTCAGCAATCGCGCCCGCGATTTGCCGAACCCCATCGCGCGGCCGCCGCCGCCCTGCATCTGGCGCATGAAGAACACCCAGACGCCGATCAGCAGCAGCATCGGGAACCAGGACAGCACATAGTGCAGCAGCGGGTTGACATCGCTGTCTTCCGGCTTGGCGGTCACCAGCACGCCCTTATCGGTCAGCCGCCGGACCAAGGTGGGGTCTTCCGGGGTGTAGGTCTGGTATGGCCGGCCATCGCTGTAGGAGCCGCTGACGGTGCGGCCCTGGATAACCGCGGTGCGAACGTGTCCGCCGTTCACCTCACCAATAAAATCGGAGTAGGCGACCTGGGTCGCCGGCGCCCGGCTGGTGCCGGGCTGGAACAGGTTGAACAGCACTACCAGAAGCAGGGCGATAACCACCCAGAGTGCAAGATTGCGGCCGAAATTACTCATTCTGTCCTATGTCCCCGGCTTTCCTATGACACCGGCGAATTTGCATCCGCCTGTCCTCGTGCTGCGGTGGATTGCACCCAGCCGTTCCAAACATATTTGCACAGTATGCCAGTATCCGTGCTGGCGATCCAATTCTATCAGTGCGGTTCTAACATAGGGTGGCCAGAGGCACTTCGCATCCCCCTCCCCGCATCATCGTGCACTACATTACCATATGTTACGTTTCAGCACGGTTGCAACGGCGGGGTTGCAGGCCGATGCTGGCCGGGGCGGGCGGGTCGAACAGCATCGCGTTACCATCCTCCAAGGCCGGCACCACCACGCCCGCGCCGTCGCGCCGGATGGCGGGCAACCCGTGTAAAACTGCCGCGGGCAGCGCCGTTTTTTTGCGGAATAGCGCCGCCTCCGCCGCCAGCGCGCCGATGCGACTGTCGGCGGATAGTGTGCCCACGAGCCGGAAGCGGCGATCCCAGATCGCCCCGGGTGCCGCCACGATATCTGGCCCACAGGCGGCCGCCTCGCGGACCACCAGCAGCGCCCCGGGCGGCCCGCAGCGGCCGGCCGGCAGCAGGCGCACCCCGCCGATCGTGGCCGGGCGCGGCGCAGCGGCGAGCGCATCCAGGCCCGAGAGCGGATATTCGCCCCCGCCGATCAGGCGCAGCAGCGCCCGCAGCGCCGCCGGCACGATCGGGCCGGGCAAAAGCACGGCGTACCCCTCGGGATGGATCGCCGCCCGCAGCGCCAGGATTTCGGCAACCATGCACGCGCTGTCCTCGCGCGCCGCCCGCCGCCGCGCCGCCGCCGCCAGCAACGCGCGGCTCGCCGGTCCACGCCCATCAGTATCGCGCCGGGCGGCCCGCAAACGGGCGCGCTGCCAGCGCGGATCACGGTTAGACGGATCTTCGACCCAGCCCCAGCCGCGCGCGCGCAGCAACGCCCGCAAGTCCGCCGGCGCCACCGTCAGCAATGGCCGCAGTCGGCGAACATCGTTGCCATCAGTCAGTTCCGCCATTCCGGCCAACCCGTCGGCGCCGCTTCCAGCCAGCATCCGCATGGCGATCGTCTCGGCCTGATCGCCGGCGTGATGGCCGACCAGCAGATGCAGAATGCCGCGCGCCCGGCAGGCGGCCGTCAGCGCCGCGTAGCGCGCCCGCCGCGCCCGTGCAGAAAGACCGGCACCACCGGCAAGACCCGACAAAATCAGGATTTCCGACGCGATCCCCTGCCCGGTCAAACGCCGCATGGTCAGGTCGGCTTCCGCCGAGGAGGCCGCGCGCAGCCCGTGATCGACAATGAAGGCCACAACATCGCCGCCGCGATCGCGCGCCCATCGGCTGGCAAGCCAGGCCAGGGCCATGCTGTCAGCCCCGCCGGACACCGCCACCGCCAGCAGCGGCGCCGGCTCGAACGGCCCAAGCTGCGCCAGCCGGGCGGCGAAGGTGGCTTCGATCAGCGACAGCCGGCCCGGCTGCGGGCGCCGGCGATGCCGTCTTTCAGGTCGGCCCGCGGGCTGGGAAACTCGGCCCGCATCTTGTCCAGCGTGGCGCAGGCAGCTTTCTTTTCATTCAACGCGGTCAGCGAATTGGCCAGCCCCACCAACGCGTCCTGCGCATGCGCGCCGGTGCGGCTTTTATTGTAGGTGTCGTCATAGGCAACCGCAGCACCCTGGTAATCCTTCTTGCCGACTGCCGCCTGCGCCAGCAGGAACTGCCCGTCATAGGCGCGCGGCGATTTCGGGAAGCTCAGCACTTCCCGCGCCGCGGCCTCGGCCCTGGCATAATCGCGCCGCGCCAAAGCTGCGTTGCCTTCCTGCATCGCCAACTCCGGCGTCCGCCGCGGGGCAGCAACCACTTTGCCCAGCGGCTTCGGCGGCGGGCTGGCGGTCGGCGGCGGGGCGGCGTTACCGACCTTGAAGCTTAGGTCGTCGAGTTCTTTTTTCAGATCGTCGCCCTGGCGCTGGCGGGCATTATCCACTTCATCCAGCTTGCCCTGAAGCTGGCGCACCTGATCTTCCAGTCGGCCGACCCGTTCCAGCAGCGCCGCGTTCAGGTCGCCGCCATTGCTGTAGCTCGGCGCCGGCGCGCTGCTTCTGCCGCCGAGCCCGGAACTGCCACGTCCGAGTTGATCGCGCAACGCGTTCACATCGCGCCGCAGTTCGGCCATCTGGTTTTGCAGTTGGATCGCCTCCCGGCTGTCGAGCTGCGCCCGCGCCGGCGCGGCGGCAAGCAGGAAAGCGACAACGGCGGCGGTAACCAAAGCGCGCATCATATTTTGCATCCCGCCATTCTATACTCTGTTCGAGTGATACCCTGAAAGTCCCCACCTCGCCGCCATCACCTCACTTGCCGCCCGCTTCCCACCCCCACCGTCCGCCTCCGTAGGGCGGATGCAATCCGCCACTGGCTCCCAAGCCATCAG
>JAYTQP010000614.1:0-2683 GCA_043746675.1 Rhodospirillales bacterium
TGAGGCGGCAGCTTCGCCGGCGTGCTGACGCACTTATTCGCCGGCGCTGCCTGATCTGCGCATAGGCTTCACGGCAGGCGCGCCAGCCGGTCTACCAGCAAAGCATAAAACCCATCGGCATCGACATCGCGCAAATATTTTACAGTGCGCGGCCGATCGGTGATCTGCCAGTAATCCACGACAGTCATGCCGAGCGTGAAGGTGCCGGCGGTTTCCACCACCACATTCACGGAACGGCCGGTATAAAGTTCGGGCCGCAGCAGATAGGCGATCACGTTCGGATCGTGCACCGGCGCACCGGCCCAGCCGTACTTCGCAAGATCGAACCGTTCCGAGAAATTCAACATTGCGCAAACCGCCGTCGCGCTGCGATTGCCGATCGCGGCGATCCTGGCCACCCGTTCGGGCGTTGCCAACGCCCGATGGGTCACATCCAGCGGCAGCATGGTAATCGGAACCCCACTATTGAGCACAATTTCGGCGGCTTCCGGATCGACGTAAACATTGAACTCGGCGGCCGGCGTTATGTTGCCGACCTCGAAATATGCCCCGCCCATCACGATGATTTCGCGAATGCGCCCGGCGATATCCGGCGCCCTGAGCAACGCGGTAGCAATATTGGTCATCGGCCCCAGCACCGCCAGCGATAGCGCACCGATCGGCGCCTGCCGCAGTGCCGCGATCAGAAAATCCACCCCATGCTGCGCCTGTAACGAAATTTCCGGCGGCGGCAAGTTCGGCCCGTCCAGCCCGGTTTTGCCATGCACATGCTCGGCGGTAATCAGTTTGCGCTGCATCGGGCGGTCGCAGCCAGCGAATACCGGGATATCGCCGCGGCCGGCAAGTTCCAGAATTTTACAGGCGTTTACCTGCGTCAGGGCTAGCGGAACGTTGCCCGCCACAGTGACAATCGCGACGACCTCCAGCGCCTCGGGCGCGCCCAGGGCCAGCAATATGGCGACAGCGTCGTCTTGCCCCGGATCGGTATCGATGATGATTTTGCGCGCCATGTCGCCCCCTTTTCGATGTTCTGCCGCCGTATTAGCACCCGCACGCCGCGCCCAGCCGCCAACAGCGTAACCGGATTCAGTTCCAGCGGCAGTATACCGAGCGCATGGCTATCGCTGTAGCAGCCGTAGGCCGCGCCGCACGCGACCGGGGAAGGGCGGCTATCAAGTGGATCGCCGAATAAAAATTCGCGTCGGATCATGTCTGGCAGAGCGAAGATTGGAACTGGTAGGAGCGGACGGACACTGAGTCTTTTTTTGGCGCGCCGCCGCCCGCCAACCCGGCGCGCAATACCAACCGCCTGAAGCCGAGGGCTGTTGCTGCCGGGCGGGGCGTGTATCGTGTGCCAAATCGTCCGGAATGAATTGCATGTCAGAAGCCACAGGCCCGCTTAAGGGCATTCGCGTCCTCGACCTCAGCGCCGTGGTGCTTGGGCCGTTTGCGACCCAAATGCTTGGCGATTGGGGCGCCGATGTTATCAAGCTGGAAGCGACCAGCGGCGATCTGGCGCGCAATTCCGGCGTGTTTCGCAATCGCGGCATGGCGTCGGTGTTCCTGCAGATCAACCGCAACAAGCGATCGCTGGCGCTCGATCTGAAATCCGATGCCGGCAAGGCGGTGCTGCGGCGGATGATCCCCGAATTTGATGTGCTGGTCAGCAATATCCGCCCGGCCGGGATGGCGCGGCTGGGCTTCGGCTACGATGACTGCAAGGCGCTCAACCCGCGGCTGATCTATACGGTGGCGACCGGCTTCGGCCAGGACGGGCCATGGGCGGCGCGACCGGCGTTCGACGAGATCATCCAGGCCGCCAGCGGCTTCGCCTCCGCCATGGGGTCCGACGATGCGCCGCAATTCGTGCCCAGCCTGGCGGCCGACAAACTGACCGGCATGGCGGTGGTATCCGCCGTTTGCGCCGCACTCTACGCGCGCGAACGCAGCGGTGTCGGCCAACTGGTCGAAGTGCCGATGATGGAAACCCTGACCGCTTTCAACAGCGTCGAAATGATGGGCGGGATGAGCTTCGATCCGGTCATCGGCCCGCCCGGCTACAAGCGCATGCAGCATCGCAAGCCAGCCAAAACCAAGGACGGCTGGATCACCATGCTGCCATATTCTACCGCCAACTGGCAGGCGTTCTTCATCGCGGTCGGGCGGGCCGATCTGATCGAGGAACTTGGCGTCGCCGACCCGGTCCGCCGTAACCAGAATATCGACGTGGTTTACGAGGCGATGCGGACCATCGCGCTCAGCCGCACCAACGCGGAGTGGGAAGAACTGCTACTGCGCATCGACGTGCCGCACACCGCCTTCACTCGCATGGCCGACGTGGCCGCGCAGCCGCATTTGAAGGCCGTCGATATGTTCCCGATCATGGCGCATCCCACCGAGGGCGCCATCCGCGTCGCCAAGCCCGCCACCCGCTTCGCCGATACGCCGGCCGGCATCCACCGCCATGTGCCGGGGCTGGGCGAACACACCGGCGAAATTCTGCGCGAGTTCGGGTTCAGCGGTGCCGAAATCGCCGCCATGATCGCCAGCAAGGTCGCCAAACAGAGATAAAAGCGCATCCGCCCAGGGGAATCGCATTTGAAATACCTCGACATCGGCGTTGACGCTTGCACGGCTCGGTGTTGATGGATTCTACGTCTGTGCATGCAAGACCTTCCCCATG
>JAYTQP010000615.1:0-3001 GCA_043746675.1 Rhodospirillales bacterium
TCTTCCAACGTCATCGCCGCCCCTTCGGCGCGAAACCGCCAGAACCCACCGCCGGGCAAGCGCATCAGCACCGCATCGCCATCGCCTTGCAGGCTGGCGCCGACGCCGGGATGTAGATGGAAGCGAACCACGAAGGGCTGGCCGGTTTCGGCTTCGATGACATCCTCGCCGCGAATATCCTCGCCGCTTTCGGACATATACAGCCGCCGACGATGCACCGCGCGAAACGGCCGCACATAGCCATCGTGGCTGGCGTCGAGCCAATGGGCGCCACGGGCTTCCTGGCGGGACACCTCGACAATTTCCGGCCGCCGCCCGAGCGCCGTCAGCCCTGCGGCGTTCTCACGCAACTCGGAAGAATTGGTATCGGCAATGATCAGGGTCGAATGTGCGGCGGAGGAACGGCACGCATCCCGCCATTCCGCCGCTGCCCCTGGCATCGCGCCACAATTGGTAATCAGCCGTTCCCGCCCGATCGAAAGTTCGAAGCCAAGCGTGCCGGCATGGCTGAAGCGGTCGAGCCGGGGCGGCGGTGGGGCACCGCAATCCATGATCAGCAGGCTGCGGCCGGCCTGCAGGCGATGAAAGCCGCCATCGTTCAGGGGGCCGGGCGCGCGGCCGGGGCGGCCGGCCTGGGTCAGCGCCAGTTCGATCATCGCTGCCGGTTCCTCACGTGTGCCGTTGAACAGCGCCAGCCCGCCATCGCCGTGCCGCATCATGCGCAGCGCCAGGCTGACCCGCTCGATCGCCAGCGACAAGACCAGCGGCGGATTGACCTGCCCGGCCTGCAACAGCGATCGTATTTCGGTCAGCTCCTGCAAGACCACAAGCTGCTGCGCCGGGCTGCGTTCGCAATGGGTGCCATCGGCCATGATCTGCCGGGCAATTTCCTGCGGCAAAATCTTCTGCGCCCGTGCCATGAAGCCGGCATGGTCGGGCAACGCGACCGCCGCCACCACCAGCCCTTTGACCGCGGTCAGCGCTCGGCCATCCAGTTCCTCGGTTGGCAATGACGCAGCGAGCGCCCTGGCATCGCTGACCAGCCGCGCCATCAGTTTCTGCCGAAACCCGTCATCGGCGGAGGCGGCGAAAAAATCGTAATGCCCGAGCCAGGCGGCCACCCGGCTGCCAACCACATCAGGCCGCCGCGCAATCGCCGGCAATGCCGATCCGGCGGCGATCCATTCGGCCACCAAAGCCCGTGCGCGCATGCGGGCGCCGTCGGTGCCGAGGGCACGAAGATCGCGCAACCAGACAAACCCGTGCAAGGCGCCCAGCAGCAACGGCGGCGCCGAAACTTTGGCAAATTCGCCCGGCCGCAAATATGTGCCGCCCCCCGCCAGCGCGAACTCCCCCTTCATCAGTGCGGCACCCCGGGTCGGGTCCCCCGGCCAGGGATCGCGCACCGGTTGCGCCGGCCCATCCGGCACGCGCGACATCCCCAAGCCGCGCAACCGTGCGATCACACGCCGCACACCCCGCATCCAGGACGGTGGACTGCCGGTCATCCGCGCCCAACCGAAGTAGCGCTGCCGCGCCCAACCGAAGTAGCGCTGCCGCGCAGGCTCGCAATAGCGGCGCGATAGTCCGGCGCGCCGAACACCGCCGTGCCGGCAACCAGCGCATCGGCACCGGCCGCCAGAATGCGCGGGGCGGTGGCCGCGGTCACGCCGCCATCCACCATCAGCCGAACCGGCCGACCGCCGGCCGCGATCATCGCCCGCACCGCCGCAATCCGCGCAAGCGTGCCTTCAATGAAAGCCTGCCCGCCAAACCCTGGATTGACCGACATCAGCAGCACGAT
Source organism: Rhodospirillales bacterium (assembly GCA_043746675.1). GTDB lineage: Bacteria > Pseudomonadota > Alphaproteobacteria > Acetobacterales > Acetobacteraceae > CAITOL01. The sequence continues at coordinate 1,805 of JAYTQP010000615.1, forward strand.
GTCGCAAAGGCCAAGTACCGGCGTCAGCATTTCCAGCGGCGTGCCAGGATTGAGCACCAAGCCAGGCTTTTTCCCCAGCCCGGCGATCATTTGCAGCGCCCGGTGCACATGCGGCCCGGATTCCGGGTGCACGCTGATATGGTCGCAGCCGGCGGCCGCGAACGCTGCGATATAGGGTTCAACCGGCGCAATCATCAGATGCGCGTCGAACGGCAGCACGCTATGCAGCCGCAGCCGGCGGATCAGGTCCGGTCCGAAACTGATGTTAGGCACGAAATGCCCGTCCATCACGTCCAGATGCAGCCAATCCGCGCCCGCCGCCGCAATGTGCGCGACCTCATCCCGCAACACGGAAAAATCCGCGGCAAGCAGGCTCGGCGCAATAATCGGGGGCAAAGCGGACATTGCCAGTATCTAATGCGCCGACCGGCCTCGACACAAGCGACGGCGATGGCGGTCTGTCAGCGACTTCTACCGCGCGTTGGGGCGGCCGAGGGAAGAGAAGCGCTTCTTTTTGGAAAAAGAAGCAAAAACTTTTCACCTCTTGGTGCGATGGCGGCCTATCGCGCAATGCAATCGCCAGACTTGCGCATGAAATAGGCAATCCACGATAGTAACGACTTCGGCGCTACTTTATCCTGTCCGCTTGATGCGCCCGAAAATCCCTCCCATCTCGTCATCAACTCGGATGATCATTACGATTTGCATAGCGTCTATTCCGCTTTCGTTTAGCACACAAGTTTCCCACCTGTCCCGATCGTCGCCGCTTGCCTAGCCCGCATTTCTCACCGGAGCGCGCGATGATTGCGCCGGGATTGTTCGTCGCTGGCGCCGTGAGGAAGGCGGCCTGGACACGATGTCCAGGCAAGCGACGAAAGGTGCCCCCTTCAACAAGGCAGATGCGGACAGGACCAAGCAAGCATGCGCAATCCCGGTGAGAAGGGCGGGTTAGGTCGGTCAAAGACGCTTCGCGCCACCATCGCGGCCATGAACAGCACGCGTTTTACCTCGGCACGTCCGCCCTTGACGCGGCGATAGCCATCATGGCCTCCGTGGTATGCGGGCGTCCACAGGTGTTGCGGAGAGGCCCGTTCAACGCATCTAGTGCTTCGACTCATTCGGATGGTACCGAATGAGTCGAAGCACTAGGTTGATTTTGTGGGCCGATTCACCCAACGGGCTGAAGTGCCCGTTGGG
>JAYTQP010000616.1:0-2336 GCA_043746675.1 Rhodospirillales bacterium
GTCGAACGAGACGGTCTTGTCCGCGAGGTCGTTGGTGGAGGCGAAACCCGACATTGGCAGTTCCCCATATGCTTGCGGTAGTATTGGCCGCTTCTATCATAGCCTGGCCGGCAATGAACCGCCCAACCACGCCAACTTCGGAGAACGCTGCCATGGATACGCTGCTGCCGATGGCTTTCCGTATCGCCCCGCTGCTGAAGGCCCGCCGCGCTACCGTGGCGGTGGCCGAAAGCTCGGCCGGCGGGCTGATCTCCGCGGCCCTGCTCGCAGTGCCCGGCGCCTCGGCCTATTACATGGGGGGCACCGTGGTCTACACGCGGCGGGCGCGGCGGCAACTGCTCGGGCTGACGGATGACGCGATGGCCGCCGTGCCGCCGGGCACCGAGGCGCTGGCACTGCTGCTGGCGGACGCGATGAAAGAACAGTTGGATACCGACTGGGGCGTGGCCGAAATCGGCGCCACCGGCCCGACTGGCACCAGCTACGGCTATGGCGCCGGCCATGCCTGTCTGGCGGTGGTGGGGCCGGATGTGCGCGCCGCGATCACCCTGGAAACCGCGATTTCCGACCGTGAAGCCAACATGCGGAATTTTGCGCTGGCGGCGCTTACCCTTTTTGAACAACAACTGACGAAGCTCGGCTAACGCTGAAAATCGGTTCAGGTTAGCACTCGATCGTCACCATTGCTTCACAGGAGAAACGCGCAAATGTCAGAAACCGCCGCCGCGCCGCAATTGCCGCTGTTCTTCACCAGCGTCGTCGGGGTCAATCCGACCGAGGTGCCGGATTTACGGCTGGACAAGGCCACCGGCTTCCGCTTTGCCGCCGCCGCGCAATGGGTCCCGATCGGCCTGGGCGAGTTCGAGGCCGCGGCGCGCAGCTACCCCATCCTGTTCACCACCGGGCCGGATCCGGTGCCGGTGGTGCTGGTCGGGCTCGACGCGCGCGGCAATCTGTTCGTCAACCCCGAAGGCGTCTGGCAGCCAGACGCCTATATCCCGGCCTATGTCCGCAGCTATCCGTTCGTGCTGATCGACGACCAGCAGAGCGGCGCCACCTATATCGGCATGGAAGCCGGCGCCGAGGCGCTGAAAAACCCAGACGCGACCCGGCTGTTCGAGGACGGCAAGCCAACGGCGACCCTGAACGACGCGGTTTCGCTTTGCACCTCGTCGCGCGCCAACATCAACGCCGCGACCGCCTTGGCCAAGGCGCTGGCGGCGGCAGGCGTGCTGGAGGAGGAGGAGGCGGCGGTCACCTTCACCGGCGGCGGCGAGCTGCGCATTCGTGGCTTTCAACTGGTCCGGCCGGACCGGCTGGCGGCGGTCAGCGACGCGGTATTCCTGGATTGGCGCCAGCGCGGCTGGATTGGGCCGATCTACGCCCACATGCATTCGGCCGGCGCCTGGACCAAGCTGATCGACCTGGCGTCGTCCACCGCATCCCCCACCCCGGCGGCCAACGCAGACTGACCGGAACCGGCACGGTTTTTGCGTCTCTAGTGCTAACCATGGTGCCAACCGTGCCGACTGCCGCCGGATCGTGTCTCTATCGTGTCAGGACCACCCGTCGATGCTCAAAAAACAGGCGTATGTCGCTGGTGCACCCCCGGATGCCTATGATGAGATGTTGCAGTCCGACGCCGTTGCCCGGCCGCCCTACGCCGAACTGGCCAAGTGGCTGGAAGGCCAGACGCGGGAAAGCTTTCGCCACAAGCAGCAGGAAGCCGACACCATCTTCCGCCGCCACGGCATCACCTTCGCGGTTTATGGGGATTCCGCCGCCAGCGAACGGCTGATCCCGTTCGATCTGATCCCGCGCATCCTCTCGGCCGCCGAATGGCGCTTTCTGCAGCGCGGGATCGAGCAGCGGGTGCGGGCGCTGAACGCGTTCCTGCACGACATCTATCACCGCCAGGAGATTATCCGCGCCGGCCGCATCCCGGCCGAACTGGTAACCCGCAATTCCGCCTTTCTGCCTGAAATGATGGGGTTCGACCCACCGCTGAACGTCTATGCCCATATTATCGGCACCGACATCGTGCGCACCGGGGCGGGCGGGTTCTTCGTGCTGGAAGACAATCTGCGGACACCGTCCGGGGTGTCCTACATGCTGGAAAACCGCGAAGCGATGATGCGGCTGTTCCCCGAACTGTTCGCCGCGCACCGGGTGGCGCCGATCGAGCAATACCCGGAATTGCTGCGCCAGACCTTGGAAAGCGTGGCCCCGGCCGGCTGCGACGGCGACCCCACCATCGCCGTGCTCACCCCGGGGATGTTCAATTCGGCCTATTTTGAGCACGCCTTCCTGGCCGACCAGATGGGCGTCGAACTGGT
>JAYTQP010000617.1:0-2604 GCA_043746675.1 Rhodospirillales bacterium
GCGGGTGCGCGAATATGAACGCAAGAAGCAGTTCGAGGAATTCAAGGATCGTGTCGGCGAAATCGTCAACGGCGTGGTCAAGCGCACCGAGTACGGCAACCTGATGGTCGAAGTCGGCCGCGCCGAGGCTCTGCTGCGACGCGATGAGCTGATCCAGCGCGAAGGGTTTCGCAACGGCGACCGGGTGCGCGCCTACATCTACGACGTGCGGGAAGAACCGCGCGGCCCGCAGGTGTTTCTGTCGCGCACCCATCCTGGCTTTCTGGCCAAATTGTTCGCCCAGGAAGTGCCGGAAATCTATGATGGCATCATCGAGATCAAGGCCGTTGCCCGCGATCCCGGCAGCCGCGCCAAGATGGCGGTGATCAGCCGCGACAGCTCGATCGATCCGGTTGGCGCCTGCGTCGGCATGCGCGGCTCCCGCGTGCAGGCGGTGGTGGCGGAATTGCAGGGCGAAAAAATCGACATTATCCCCTGGTCGCCGCAAACCGCGACCTTCGTGGTCAATGCGCTCGCCCCGGCCGAGGTGACAAAGGTGGTGATCGACGAGGATGGCGGCCGGGTTGAAGTGGTGGTGCCGGACGACCAGCTTTCGCTGGCGATCGGACGGCGTGGGCAGAATGTCCGCCTCGCCAGCCAGCTCACCCGCTGGGACATCGACATCCTGACCGAGGCGGAGGAAAGCGAGCGCCGGCAGGAAGAATTCCGCCGCCGCACCGGCCTGTTCGTCGAAGCCCTTGATGTGGACGACATGATCGCCGGGCTGCTGGTGCAGGAGGGCTTCAACACGATCGAGGAACTGGCCTTCACCCCGGTTGATGAGCTTGCCGATATCGAAGGCTTCGACGAGCAGGTGGCGGAGGAACTGCTGCGCCGCGCCGAAGCGTTCATGCAGAAGCGCGACAACGAACTGCATGATCGCCGGGTCGAACTCGGGGTGAGCGACGAGATCGCCGCCATCGAGGTGTTTGCGCCGGCGATGCTGGTGACGTTGGGCGAAAAGGGCGTCAAAACGCTGGATGATCTGGCCGACCTGGCGTCTGACGAATTGATCGAAATGCTCGGCGCGGATGCCTTGGACGAGGCGGCGGCCAACGAGATCATCATGGCCGCGCGGGCGCATTGGTTCGAGGGTGACGCCGAGACGCAGGAGGAAGGCCACGCCTGAGCCAGCGCCAAACGATCCTGAAGAACAGGACGCCGAGGAGCTGGAAACCGGCCCGTTGCGTCGCTGTGCGGTTACGCGCGTGCGGCTGGCGAAGGCGGAAATGATCCGTTTTGTGGTCGGACCCGATCGGCGGATTGTACCCGACCTTGCCGCAGACCTGCCCGGACGGGGAATATGGTTGAGCGCCAAGGCCAATGTGCTAGAAGCTGCTTGCAAGAAGGGCGCTTTTGCCAGGGCGGCGCGCGGTCAGGTGGTTATTTCCCCTGATCTGGTGTCCGATATCCGGGCAGCGCTCGTCCGGCGGATTGCTGAAACGCTGGGGCTTGCCCGCCGTGCCGGGCAGGCCATTAGTGGCTTCGCCAAGGCCCGCGAATGGATCGTGGCTGGACGGGTCGGGGTGGTGGTGCAGGCCAGCGATGGCAGCCCCGATGAACGTGCCCGCTTTCTGGGGGCGGCCCGGGCGACCTTGCCGGTGATAACGCCGCTCGATGCGGTGGCTTTGGGGGCCATTTTCGGCCGTGATCACGCGGTGCACGCGGTGGTGGCGCCCGGCCGCCTGGCCGAGCGCCTGCGGATCGAGGCGGCCCGGCTCGCCGGGCTTGGTGCCAACGGGACGACCGACGTGCCTATCAAGACGACACCCGAGGCGCCGCCTGGGGAAAAGATGCAGGATGTAGCGAATAGATGAGCGAAGGCAACGATCAGGACGCGACCAAGGGTAGGCTTTCCTTGCGGCCGGCAGGCCGTCTGGAAATCGGACGGACGGTGGACGCCGGTTCCGTGCGGCAGAGCTTCAGCCATGGCCGGACCAAAGTGGTGCAGGTCGAAGTGCGCAAGAAGCGCACCAGCAGCCTCGCGCCGACCCCTGCGGGGGCGGCCGCCGCTGCCGCCGCGGCGGTGCCGGCTTCCAATGCGCCGGCCGCTGCACCCGCCCCGGCGCGCGGTGGCGCGACCCCGGCCGGGCGCCCGCCGCTCGGCGCTGGCCGGGCGCTGACCGCCATCGAACTCGCCGCCCGCCAGCGCGCGCTGGCCGAGCAGGCGCGTGACAACGCCAAGCGCGATGCCGAGCGCCGCGAACAGGAATCGATTTCCATCCTGTCCGCCGCCGAGGAAGCCCGCCGGCGTGAGGAGGAGACCCGCAAGGCCGCCGAGGAGGGCGCCCGCCAGCAGGCGTCCGCCGAAGCCGCCGCGCGCGAGGCCGAGGAACTGCGCCGCGCGGCCGAAGCCGCCGCCGCCGCACAGCGCGCCGCGAACCCTGACCGCGTGGTTGAAGCAGTCACCGAGCCGGCTGCTGCCCTAGCCGCCCCCGCCCCGGCGCGCCCGGCGGCGCCGCAAACCCCGGGCGAAACCCTGCGGCTGCGCCCGGCCCGCCCGGAAGACGAGGACGAGAGCCGCCCGATCCGCCGCACCCCGGCCGGCATCATCATTCCGCCGCG
>JAYTQP010000618.1:0-1618 GCA_043746675.1 Rhodospirillales bacterium
TTGCAGGTGCTGGTGGGGTGGAACACGGTGCCGCCGTTGTTCCGGGCATATTCCAGCCATTGGTCGTCAGTCTGGATGGCGTCGCCCGGCTTGTACTCCGAGGCGACGTAGCCCCGCATGTACTGCGAGGCCAGAAGCCCGCGCGCGATTTTCAGCCCATCCACGATGGCCCTCCGGTCGGTCTCCGCCGCCAGATAGTTGGGGCGCATCGCCGGGGCGGCGGCGGGATCGGGGGATTTCAGGGTGATTTCCCCCCGGCTTTCGGGCCGTAGCTGGTAGGCGACCACGGTGAATCCCGACCATTTGTGCAGCCCATCCTGCGGCCGGTCGGCGCTGAAGGTGGATATCGACAGCTTCACATCCGGCGTCGCCAGCTCCGGCCGGGTGCGGGCGAACAGCGCGGCCGAGGCGGCGATCGCCGCCAGATCGCCCTTGCGCCACAGCAGGTATTCCAGGCCGGTTTTCAGCTTTTTCAACGGGCTCATCATTGTGTCGTTGACCGTGATGGGCATGGTGCAGCGCAGCTTGATGGCGGCGGAGTAGTGATCCTGCAGGCTCTGCCCGACGCCGGCGATATGGTGCACCACCGGAATGCCCATCTCCTGCAAATGCGCGTGCGGCCCCACGCCGGACAGCATCAGTATCTGCGGCGAACCGATGGCCCCGGCGCACAGAATGGTTTCCCTCCGAGCGGTCGCGGTGCGATCCTGGCCGTTTTGGCGGAAGGCGACACCGGTGGCGCGCGTGCCATCGAAAAGCACTTTCTGCGTGTGTGCGAGGGTGACGACCCGCAGGTTGGGCCGCTTCATGGCCGGATGCAGGTATCCGACCGCGGTGGAGCAGCGCCTGCCGTTGCGGATGGTGGTCTGGTGGTAGCCCACCCCGTCCTGGTCGGCGCCGTTGAAATCGTCGTTGCGCTTGTACCCGGCTTCATTGCAGGCCTTGATGAAGGCCTCGCATAGCGGGTGGCCGTCCTGCACGTCGGACACGCACAGCGGCCCGCCGGTCGCGTGGAATTCGTCGTCGCCCCGGGTTTGGTGTTCGGCGCGTTTGAAATACGGCAGCACGTCGGAGGACGACCAGCCGGTGTTGCCGAATTGCCGCCAAAGGTCGAAATCTTCGTTCTGGCCGCGGATGTAGACCATGCCGTTGATGGAGCTGGAGCCGCCGAGCACTTTTCCTCGGGGCCAGAAGATCTTGCGCCCGCCCGTGCCGGGATCGGGTTCGGTCTCGTAGCACCAGTTCACCCGCTTGTCGGCGAAGGTTTTGCCGAAGCCGAGGGGGATGTGGATCCACATATTGCTGTCGTTGCCCCCGGCTTCGAGCAGGATGACACTGGTGTTCGGATCCTCGGTCAGGCGGGCGGCGAGGACGCAACCGGCTGAGCCAGCGCCTACGATAACGAAATCGGCTTCGAGCGTTTCCGGCACGATTGTTTCCCCCGAGCTTTTGCTGGGAGCCGAGTATAGAGGATGCGGCGGGTTTTGTCGTCCTCCGCTGCGGTCACCTCTGGAAGCGTCAGCACGATCCTCCTAAGCCGCCGCCGCCAGCGGCGCCCGCCCACGTATCATATCCGACGCTTTCTCCGCGATCATGATCGTCGGCGCGTTGGTGTTGC
>JAYTQP010000619.1:0-19360 GCA_043746675.1 Rhodospirillales bacterium
ACCATCCCGAACCCGCTCCAAAAAAGGACGGACTCCTTGAATCACATACAGATTCGGCATGTCAATCAGAGATATTCAAAAACTGATGGGTGGTCAGGCGCTGGACCTACTTTGCGACTCTGATCGCCGAAGAACATGGCATCACCAGCAAGAACATCGACAGCATGATGACCAGCACCGATCCCGAAGTGCGTCGGTTGCTCGGGTTGGAAGGCGACATGGGCAAGGCGCTCGGGGTGGACAACAAGTTCGCCTACAATATCGTCAAGCAGGTCGGCAATTTCGGTGAAATCTGGGACCGCAATATCACCGTGATGGGCGTGCCGCGCGGGATCAATAATCTTTGGAACAAAGGCGGGTTGCACTACGCGCCGCCGATGCGTTGATCCGGTAAAGCGGATCGCCCGAAAGAAGGGAAGCGGTTCTTTTTTGAAAAAAAGAACCAAAAAACTTTTCCCACCTAAGGTCCTTTTCGGGCGATCTGCTGCGGTTGTTCTAATCTGTCTGCAAGGTTCAAACGATGTCGGGCTCCTCTGTCGATCTGCGCTACGCGTCCGCCGCCCCGAAAAAGAAGATGGCGTTCGCCTGGTCCGATCCGGTCTTCCGCGGCATCGTCTGGCAGGTGGTGATTATCGGAGCGGTGGTCGGCATCGTCTGGTACCTGGCTTCCAACACCGCCACCAATCTTGCCAACCGCCATATCGCCACCGGCTTCGCCTTCCTCGATCGCGTCGCCGGCATCCCGATCGGCGAACATCTGATCGCCTACGAACCCTCTATCAACAGCTTCGGCAGCGCGCTGTGGATCGGCGTGCTGAACACGCTGCAAGTCGCCGTCATCGGCGTGGTGCTGGCAACCATCCTCGGCACCCTGATCGGCATCGCCCGGCTGTCGAAGAACTGGCTGCTGTCGCGCATGGCGATGACCTATGTGGAGGTCATCCGCGACATCCCGGTGCTGCTACAATTGTTTTTCTGGTACGGCATCGTGCAGACCCTGCCGATCCCGCGCGCCGCGCTGCACCCGGTGCCCGGCCTGTTCCTGTCCAATCGCGGCATCCGCTTCGCCGAACTGGTCTGGGAACCCGCCCATAGCGCGGCTCTGCTGGCACTCCTGGTCGGCGCCATTCTGATGGCGTTCGTATCCCGCCGCGCGACCCGGATCCAGGAAGCCACTGGCCAGCGCCCGGCCGGCTGGCCGCCCGCGCTGGGGCTGCTGGTGGTGCTGCCGCTGGCGGTCTGGGGGCTGATGGGCGCGCCCTTCACCTGGGAATTGCCAGTGCTGCGCGGCTTCAATTTCCAGGGCGGCGGCACTTTCAGTCCGGAATTCGGTGCGCTGCTGACCGGGCTGGTGGTCTATACCGCCGCCTATATCGCGGAAATCGTCCGCTCCGGCATCCAGGCGGTGCCAAACGGCCAGGTTGAGGCCGCCGGCGCGCTCGGTCTGCGCCACGGGCTGGTGCTGCGCAAGATCGTGCTGCCGCAGGCGCTGCGGGTGATCATCCCGCCGATGACCAGCCAGTTCCTCAATCTGACCAAAAACTCCTCGCTGGCGGTGGCGATCGGCTATCAGGATTTCGTTTCGATCGCCAACACCACCCTGAACCAGACCGGGCAGGCAATCGAGGTGATCGCGCTGATCATGCTGGTCTACCTCACCATCAGCCTGTCGATCAGCCTGTTCATGAACTGGTACAACAAACGCATCGCGCTGGTGGAGCGTTGAGCATGAGTGCGACACTCCTTCCGGCCATCGCCACCGCGCGCGCCCAGCCGCCGGCTTTGTCGGTCGGTCCGATCGCCTGGGTGCGCAACAATTTGTTCAGCAACTGGTGGTCCACCGCGATCAGTCTGGCGCTGGTCTATCTGCTTGGACGCTGGGTCATCGGCTTCATCGACTGGGGCCTCGTCCACGCCGTCTGGTCGGTGCCGGAACGCGCTCCCGGCCTGCCGGACGCCAAAGCCTGCCTCGACGCCAAAGGCACCGGCGCCTGCTGGGCAGTGATCGGCGACAAATGGCGCTTCATGCTGTTCGGCCGCTACACCTACGATGATCAATGGCGCCCGGCGGTCTGCATCGCCCTGTTCATCGGCCTGTACGTGGTTTCCGCCATGCGCCGCTTCTGGCGCTGGGAACTAGCATTGGTGTGGGCTGCCACGCTCGCGATAATCTTCGTGCTGATGTGGGGCGGCATTTTCGGCATGGAATATGTGCCGCAAGACCAGTGGGGCGGCCTTCCGATCACCTTCATCCTGTCCACCTTCGGGCTGGCCGCCGCCTTTCCGCTGGCCATCCTGGTCGCTCTCGGCCGACGCTCCACCACCCTGCCGGCGGTGAAAGTGCTGTGTGTGGTCTATGTCGAACTGGTGCGCGGGGTGCCGCTGATCAGCTTCCTGTTCATGGCCAGCACGCTGTTCCCGCTGTTCATGCCGGTGGGCTTCAATCCGGACAAACTGCTCCGCGCCCAGATCGCCATCATCATGTTCGCTGCCGCCTATCTCGCCGAAATCGTCCGCGCCGGCCTGCAATCGCTGCCCAAAGGCCAGTATGAAGCCGCCGACAGCCTCGGCCTGTCGTACTGGCATAAAATGGCCTTCATCATCCTGCCGCAAGCCTTGCGGCTGGTGATCCCGCCTTTGGTCAACACCTTCATCGGCTTCTTCAAGGATACCTCGCTGGTGCTGATCATCGGCATCTACGACCTGCTGAGCGCCGGCAAGATCGCGCTCAGCGAGCCAGCCTGGCAACCCTTTGGCACCGAAGTCTATCTGGTGGTCGCCGCCATCTATTTTGTCTGCTGCTACACCATGTCGCGCTACAGCCGGGGGCTGGAAGTGGAATTCAACCGCTCGGTGCGGCGTTGAAGCGGCGTTTCACCCAAACCATCACTGGCCTAACCCTGTTTCGGAACCGTTAGAAATGAGCGACACGCAACCCGCCATCGTGCTGGACAAGGTCAATAAATGGTATGGGCCGATGCACGTCCTACGCGACGTTTCCACCATCGTCGCGCAAAAGGAAAAAGTGGTGATCTGCGGGCCGTCCGGCTCCGGCAAATCCACCCTGATCCGCTGCATCAACCGGCTTGAAGTCCACCAGCAAGGCCATATCGTGGTCGATGGCGTGGAGCTTACCGACGACACCCGCGCGCTCGACACCATCCGCCGCGATGTCGGCATGGTGTTCCAGTCCTTCAATCTGTTTCCCCATCTGACCATTCTGGAAAACTGCACCCTGGCCCCGATCTGGGTGCGCAAAATGCCGAAGGACGAAGCCGAAGCCCTGGCAATGGACTTGCTCAGCCAGGTCAAAATCCCCGAACAGGCGAAGAAATACCCCGGCCAGCTTTCCGGCGGCCAGCAGCAGCGCGTCGCCATCGCCCGGGCTTTGTGCATGAAGCCGAAAATCATGCTGTTCGACGAACCCACTTCCGCGCTCGATCCGGAAATGATCAAGGAAGTGCTGGACACCATGATCGGCCTCGCCGAGGAAGGCATGACCATGGTCTGCGTCACCCATGAGATGGGCTTCGCGCGTCAGGTCGCCGATCGCGTGATCTTTATGGATCGCGGCGAAATCGTCGAAAGCGGCACCCCGCACGATATGTTCGAAACCCCGCAAACCGACCGGCTCAAACTGTTCCTGTCGCAAATCCTGCGCGGGCACTAGAGCTTTTTCCGATCGAAGCGGATCGGAAAAAATCTCTAGCGCGTTGTATTAGCGAGCATCTTTATCCGATCGAGAAAACAAGCCGATCGGATGATGCTCTAACCGGACCAAGGCCCGCGCAGCGCGCGCGGGCCTTTCCCGGCTTAGAAAATCTCGAACAATCCGGCGGCACCCATGCCGCCGCCCACGCACATCGTCACCACGCCATACTTGGCGCCCCGGCGCTTGCCTTCGATCAGCACATGCCCGGTCATCCGCGCGCCCGACATGCCGTAGGGATGGCCGATCGAGATCGCCCCGCCGGACACGTTCAGCCGGTCATTGGGAATGCCAAGCCGATCGCGGCAATACAGCACCTGGCTGGCAAAGGCTTCGTTGAGCTCCCAGATGCCGATATCATCCACCGTCAGCCCGTGCTGGGCGAGCAGTTTGGGCACCGCGAACACCGGCCCGATGCCCATTTCGCTGGGATCGCAGCCCGCCACCGCCATGCCGCGATAGGCGCCGAGCGGGGTAAGGCCGCGCCGCGCTGCCTCACCGGCTTCCATCAGTACCGAGGCGGACGCACCGTCGGACAGTTGCGAGGCATTGCCGGCGGTGATGAATTTCCCCACCGGCACGCGCTGGCCGTCCTTGAACACCGGCTGCAGCTTCTGCAAATCGGCCAGCACGGTTTGCGGCCGGTTGCCTTCATCCATCGAAACCGTGATCGGGCGGGATGAAACCTCGTTGGTGGCCTTGTCCGCCACCTTCATCGAGGTCGCCATCGGCACGATTTCGGCGGCCAGCCTTCCCTCGGCCTGCGCCTGCGCGGTGCGCTGCTGCGATTGCAGCGCGTACTCATCCTGCGCCTCGCGCGACACGCCGTATTTCGCCGCCACGATTTCGGCGGTTTCCAGCATCGCCATGTAAAGTGCCGGGGTGCGGGCGAACAAGGCCGGGTCCTGCCGGCGGAAATTGTTCATCTTCTCATTCTGCACCAGGGAGATCGATTCCAGCCCGCCGCCAACAGCGATGTTCATGCCATCGTGCAGGATTTGCTTGGCGGCAGTGGCAATCGCCATCAGGCCGGACGCGCATTGGCGATCGATGCTCATCCCGGCCACGGTTTCCGGCAGCCCGGCGGACAGCGCGCACTGCCGCGCGATGTTGAACCCGGTGCTGCCTTGCTGCAGCGCCGCGCCCAGCACCACGTCTTCCACCTCGGACGGATCTATCCCGGCGCGCTGTACCGCGGCGGCGATGGCATGGCCGCCGAGCGCCTGGGCCTGGGTGTCGTTGAACCCGCCCCGAAAAGCGCGGCCGATCGGCGTGCGGGCGGTAGAGACGATAACGGCTTCGCGCATGGGCGTTTCCTTGGACTGAAAGTTGTTTCCCTGGTCATCGTATGGCAGCCCGGCGCAGAAATCAAAATCCCGCCTTCAAGATGTCCGCCGCCAACATCCACCTGTGGCGGAATTATCCGCCCTCGACGCCGTCCGGCGGTTCCAGATTGATCATCGTGGGACCGAAATAGGCAAACAGCTTGCCGCAATAGGCCAGACCGTGGCCGCCGCCGACCCCAACCACCCCAATCCCGTTCAGTACCACGGTTGCTACTCCAGAATGGCGACAATCTGATCTTCGCTGACCGGCTCGTCCTCTTTCACCAGAATGGCTTTCACCGTGCCGCCGCGCGGGGCTTCCACCGGGATTTCGGTTTTCATCGATTCGAGGATCATCAGCACGTCGCCTTCATCGACCACCGCGCCGACCGCCACCTCGATCTTCCAGACCCGCGCGTTCAGTTCGGACAGCACTTTCGTCTCCGCCATTTCCCGGTTTCCTACCATGTCTCGATATGCAAACGTTTCTTGCCATTGCGCGGCAACGGTTTCGCCGCCGCGCGCAGCCCGCGCATCAGCCAGCGCCGCGTCTCCGCCGGATCGATCACATCGTCGATTTCCAGCATCGCGGCCGATTCGATTGCTTTGCCGGATGCGTACATCGCATCCACCCGGCGGCGGAATTCGGCGTCCTGGGCGACCGGGTCCTCGATCGCCGCCAGTTCCTTGCGGTAGGCCAGCCGAACCGCGCCTTCCAGCCCCATGCCGCCAAATTCCCCGGTCGGCCAGGCGACGTTGAAAATCGGCCGATGGAAGCAGCCGCCAGCCATCGCCTGCGCGCCGAGGCCGTAGCCCTTGCGCAGCACCACGGTGAAAAACGGCACGGTCAGGCTGGCGCCGTTGACGAACATTCGGCAGACACGGCGCACCAAGGCGGATTTTTCCGCCTCCGGCCCCACCATGAAGCCCGGCGTGTCGCACAGCGACAAGATCGGCAAATCATGCGCATCACACATTTGCAGAAACCGCGCCGCCTTGTCCGCCGCTTCCGCATCGATGGCGCCGCCGAGATGCATTGGATTGTTGGCGAGCAGCCCCATCGGCCGACCCTCAATGCGGATTAGCGCGGTGATGATTCCCACCCCGAACTGCGCCCGCAATTCCAGCACCGATCCGGTATCGGCCAGCCCGGCGATAACCTGCCTGATATCGTAAACCCGCAGCCGGTTTTCCGGGATCAGCCGCCGCAGCGCCCGCTGGTCCGGGCAGGTCCAGCCCGCCACGCTACCCTGGAAGTAGGACAGATACTGTTTCGCCGTCGCCACCGCGGCGGCTTCGTCCGTCACCAGCACGTCGATCACCCCGTTGGGGCCTTGCACCCCGACCGGACCGACCTCCTCTGGCGTGTAAACCCCCAGGCCGCCGCCTTCGATCATCGCCGGCCCACCCATGCCCATGGTGGTGCTTTCGGTGGCAATGATCACATCGCAGCAGCCGAGCAAGGCCGCATTGCCGGCGAAGCAGCGGCCATTGACCACGCCGATCAGCGGGATCAGCCCGGACAAGCGGGCGAAATGCCAGAACGTCTTCACATCCAAGGTACCGGCAGTCAGCAACGCCTTATCGGTATCGCCCGGCCGGCCGCCGCCGCCCTCTGCCAGCAGCACCAGCGGTCGGCGGATTTCCTCCGCGACGGCATAAATCCTGTCCTGCTTCTTGTGGTTCATCGTGCCCTGGGTGCCGGCCAGCACGGTGTAATCGTATGCCACCACCACGGTGGTCGCGGCCTCTTCCCCGAACAACCCGGCATTGACCGTGCCGATCCCGCCGACCAGCCCGTCCGCCGGAGTGGTGGCTTTCAGATGCTCTATACTATGCCGCGATCGTTGCGCCGCCAGGGTCAACGCGCCGTATTCGGTGAAACTGCCGGGATCGAGCAGGTCTTCCACATTGGCGCGGGCGGTGCGGCCATGGTTGCGGGCGGCGCGCTTGGCCACCGCCGCCGGGCGCGCGGCATCCAAAGTCAATGCATGGCGGGCGATGGCTTCGGCGAGGTCGAGGCGGATGAAGTCCAGATCGACGGTTTCGCTGGCAGCGGCAGCGGCATCGGCAACATCTTGCGGTTCGATGAACAACATCGCCTGCCCATCGGCCATCACCTCGCCCGGGCTGGCCGCGACCAGCCGCACCACGCCGCCGGCTGCGGCGGCGACAACATGCTGCATCTTCATCGCTTCCAGCACGGCGACCTGCTGGCCGGCACGCACGATGGCGCCTTCCGCCACATCTACCGCCACCACCAACCCCTGCATCGGCGCCAGCACCGGCTGGGTCCCCGGCGGTCCGGCGGTCGCAGTGGCGGCAAAGATCGCGGTCTGCACGGCAAAAAAACTATCCGCGGCGATTGCGATCCCGCCAACCAGCACCGCCGCATGCGCATCCACCCAGGCGGTATGCACGTCGTTCGCCAGCACATCGGGGTGCCGCAACAGACTGGCGAGAAAGCCGATATTGGTCGCCACGCCGGCAATCCGAAACTCCGCCAGCGCGAACTTCACCCGCGCCACCAGCGCGGAAAAATCGCCGCTCGGCACATGCACGATCAGCTTCGCGAGCAGGGAATCAAACCGCGGGCTGGTGCGATAGCCGCCATAGCCGAAACCATCGACCCGAATGCCGGGGCCGGATGGCACTTCATACGTGGTGATCGTGCCGCCTTCCGGCCGCACGCTGCCGTCCGCGCCCATGGTTTCCAAGTTAATCCGCAACTGCATCGCAAAACCGCGCGCCGGCGGCGGTCTTGTCAGCCCCAGATCGGCGAGGCTGGCCCCGCCGGCGATGCGCAATTGCGTCTGTACCAGATCAAGGCCGGTGATTGCCTCGGTCACCGTGTGTTCCACCTGCAACCGCGCATTGGCCTCGATGAACACGAACCGGTTATCCGCCCCCACCAGAAACTCAAACGTGCCAAGCCCGCGATACGCCACTTTCGCCGCCATGCGCAGCGCGGCGGCCGCGATTTGTTCCGCCATCGCGTCCGACAGCGACGGGCTGGGCGCGATCTCGACAATTTTTTGATACCGTCGCTGCAACGAACATTCGCGCGCGCCAAGATGCACCACCGCCCCACTGCCATCGCCGACAATCTGGATTTCAATGTGGCGTGCGCGCGCAATAATCTCCTCAACGTAAACATCGCTCAATCCGAACGCCGCCAGCGCCTCGGACTGGCAGCGCGCATGCGCCTCGGCGACCGCATCGGCGCGCGCCACCAGCCGCATGCCGCGCCCGCCACCGCCGGCCGCCGCCTTGATCATCATCCCCCCGCCGGGCCCGAGCGACGCCAGAAATACCGCCGCATCCGCAGCATCGGTCACGGTATTGCGCCCGCGCGCCACCGGAACATTGCAATCCTGTGCCAACGCGCGCGCCGCCATCTTGTCGCCGAACACATCAAGGGTCGCCGGACCGGGGCCGACGAAAACCAGCCCGGCCGCCGCACACGCCCGCGCCAGCCCCGCATTCTCGCTCAAAAATCCGTAGCCGGGATGCACCGCATCCGCGCCCGCCGCCTGCGCCGCGGCAACAATGCCGGAAATATCCAGATAAGCCGCCGGTCCGTGCCCGGCCAACGGCCGCACCAAATCAACCCCGCGCGTGTGCAGCGACGCCGCATCATCCTCGGAATGCACCGCCACGGTGCGCAGCCCGAGTTCGCGGGCGGCGCGGGCAATGCGAATAGCGACCTCGCCGCGATTGGCGATCAGCACCGATTTCAGCATCCGGCGGACACCAGAAACCCGTCGATCGCCGCGGCCACCGCCGCCGGCGCCTGCACCGCCATGAAATGCCCGGCTTCGATTTCCGCATAGCGCGCGCCCGGAATGGTTTCGCGCAACGGCGCAATCAGGCTGGGCGGCCGCAACGCATCATATTTGCCCGCCATCACCAAGGTCGGGCAGCGCAGTTCCGGGCAGAGCGGGTTCAGATCCATCCCCACCAGCATGCGGTTGATGGCGGCATAGCTGTGCGGGTCGTTCGCCAGCCAGCGGGCACGGAATTCCCGAAAATGTTCCAGGTTTGTCTGCACATTCGCCGGATAGGACCGCGCCAGGCTGGCCGCCACCACATCGCGCATGCTGCCCGCCTCCAGCGCATCGGCCGCCTGCAAAGCGGCGGCATGGCGTTCGGGCGGAATGCTCAGCGCCGGCCCCATGGCCACCAAGGCCGCGGTGCGCGCCGCGTGCCGATGGGCGAAATTCAACGCGATCGCGCCGCCGACCGCACAGCCGGCAATAGCCACCCGGCAGGTGATCTTCAACGCATCCAGCAACCCGAGCACATCGTCAGTCATCGCGGCAATATCAGCCGTGCCGCGAATTTTTTCGGACTGCCCGGCGCCGCGCGTGTCGAACCGCAGCACCCGCCGTCCGCGGTTCAGCAGCGGCAGCACATGGTCCCAGCTCTCCAAGGTGCCGCCCATCTCATGCACCAGCACCAGCGTGCTGTCGCCACTGCCGGACAGATCGTAGCGCAGCGCGGTGCCAGGCAGTTCAATCCAGCGCATCAGGCCGGCAATGCTATATCAGGCGCATTGAGCGGGCCGCAATCCGGTGCGAAAATTAGCTTCGCGCCGGATAATTTCTGCACCTCCGCCGGCGACGTGCCGGGCACGATTTCATGCACCACAAACCCGTCCGCGGTCACCGACAGCACCGCCAGATCGGTATAAATCCGCTTCACGCAGCCGGGTGCGGTCAGCGGCAAGGTACATTTCTCCAGCAGCCGAGGCGCGCCTTTACGGGTGTTGTGTTCCATGATCACCCACACTGCCTTCGCAGTCGCCGCCAGATCCATCGCCCCGCCCACCAGCGGCCCCTTGTCCGGAATGCGGCTGTCCCAGTTGGCCAGATCGCCATTGCCGGCAACCTCAAACGCGCCCAACAACGTCACGTCGATATGGCCGCCACGGATCATCGCGAAGGATGCGGTGGAATCGATCACCGTACCGCCATAGGCAATGGTAATCTGCCGGCTGCCGGCATCCACCAGATCGGGATCGGCAACGTTCGGCCCGGCCAAAGGCCCGGCGCTGATGACACCATTTTCCGACTGGAAGACGATTTCGCGCCCGTCCGGCACATAATCGCTGCACGCCACCGGCATGCCCAGGCCAAGATTGACCACCATGCCTTCCTGCAAATCCTGCGCCGCGCGCCAGGCCATTTGCAGCCGGTTCAAACGGGCCATCAGCGTCCTCCTATCGCAACAACGTAATCCACGAACACCCCGGCCAGCGCGACCTGGCCGGGCGGGATCGCCTCCGCGCCGGCGGTCGCTACTTCGGCGATCACCAGCTTGGCGGCGGTCGCCATCGCCGGGCCGAAATTGGCCTGCGAACCCCGGTAGGTGAGGTTGCCGAACCGGTCGGCATGGTCGCCCCGGATCAGCGCCAGATCGGCCTCGATGGCGGTTTCCAGCACGTAGTCGCGCCCATTGAAGCGGCGGATTTCCTTGCCCTTGGCCAGATCGGTACCCACCGCCGCCGGCGTGTAGAAGGCCGGAATGCCGGCGCCCCCAGCACGGATACGTTCGGCGAAAGTGCCTTGCGGCAGAACTTCCAATTCAATGATCCCGGCCTTCCATTGCGCTTCGAACGGCGATAATTCGGCGCCGCGCCCGCGGGCGGCGGAACAGATCACCTTGCGCACCAGCTTGGCTTCGATCAGCACCTGGGTGCGCGCCAGCGGATGGGTGGCCGAATTGGCGACGATGGTGAGCTCGCGTGGCCCGGCATCGCGCAATGCCAGGATCAGGCTGTTGGCAAAGCCGCTGCCGCCGAAGCCGGACAGCATCACGGTCGCGCCGTCCTTGATGGTTTTCAACTGCTCCGCAGCCGAGGCAATCCGCTTGTCGATGGCCATACCGATCCTTTTGGTTTTCCGCCCTGCAACGCAGGCTAGCCCCGTAACATCAGGGATGCCAACATGCGGCCCGGAGGATCCGCGATATGGCTGATCGAATGACCCTGCACTGGTCGCCGCGCTCGCCCTATGTGCGCAAGGTGATGGTGGTGGCGCACGAACTCGGGGTGGCGGAACGCCTGGACTGCGTGCGCACCGTGGTCGGCGGAACCACCCCGCATCTGCCGCTGATGCAGGAAAATCCGCTGGGCAAAATCCCCACCCTGCACACGCCGAACTACGGCTTTCTGTACGACAGCATCGTGATCTGCGATTATCTCAACACGCACGCCAAGGGCCGCCTGTTCCCGACCGATTTCGCCGCGCGCATGCAGGCGCTGCGCTGGCAGGCGCTCGGCAGTGGGATGCTGGATATTTCGCTGTTGCGCCTCGGCGAACGGCTGCGACCCGCAGACCGACGATCCAATCCGCACCAGGCGCTCTGGGAAGCCAAGATCCGCGCCTGCATTCCGGTGCTGGAATCCGAGGCTGACGCACTGGCAGCGACCGACTTCAACATCGGCCACGTCGCCGTCGGCATCGCGCTTTGCTACCTGGATTTTCGTTTCGCGGTTGAAGCCTGGCGCCAAGGGCACGCGAAACTCGCCGCCTGGCATGAACGTTTCAGCGCCCGCCCCTCCGTTGTCGCCACCGCATTCGCCGAAGGTTAGAACATGATCCGTTCCCGCATGATCGGCGCCGCCAAGGTCACCAACGTGATCGAATATTCCGGCCCCACCCACGCCCCGGAATTCCTGTTTCCGGAAATCCCGAAAGCCGAGCGCGACGCCGGCATCGCCGCGCAAAAATCCTGGCTGGCGCCCAACCATTACGTGCCGCACATGGACCGTTTCATCGTCACCATCCAGGTCTGGGTGGTGCAGATCGGCGACAAGACGATCCTGATCGACAGCGGCGTCGGCAATTTCAAGAACCGCGCCGCACCGCGGATGAACCAGCTCAACACCCTGCTGATCCCCTGGCTGGAAGCCGCCGGCGCCTCGGCCGAAACGGTCACCCATGTGGTCCACACGCATCTGCACACCGATCATGTCGGCGGCAACACGATCCTGCGGGATGGGCGCTGGGTTCCGGCCTTCCCGAACGCGCGCTATCTGATGCCGAAAGCCGAGTTCGACCATTGGACGGCGGACTATGACGGCGGCGACAAGATGGTGCAGGCCGGCAGTTTTGCAGACTCCGTGCTGCCGATTCTGGACGCCGGGCTGGTCGATTTCATCGAACCCGGCCAGGAAGTCGCCGGCTGCCTGCTGGGTGAAGATGTTTCCGGCCATGCCCCCGGCATGTTGTCATTCCGTCTTCGGTCCAATGGCGAGGAGGGTATGTTCTCCACCGACACGATGCATTCTCCCATCCAGGTTGCCTACCCGCACTGGAACGACCGCTATGTGCTGCGCGCCAACGACGCGCTGACCGCCCGTGCCAGGGTGCTGAAGCACGCCGCCGAGCGCGAGGCTCTGATCATGCCGATGCATTTCGGCGACCCCTATTGCGGCTATGTGCGCAGACAGGGGGACGGGTATCGGTTTGAGGCCGCCCGGTCCTAAGTGTCCGTCCGAAAGCTTCCCGGTTGACGGCGACACGGTTCGGCATCGCCATTGCGAGGACCGGTGCCTGGCAGGCGCGATCGAAACCGCCTCACCGCGCCTGTTTTTGCAGGAATAAGCGTCGACTCTGTTGATGATCGTCTCAACGTATTTTGCTACAAACAGCGCGTTCACACCCAATGAGGCACGATCATGCGCTACACGCTGTCCGGAACTGTCATGCAGACCGTGGCGCTCGATTTGGCGCCCGGGGAGGTGGTTTACAGTCAGACCAATGCGATGTGCTGGATGAACGACGCTATCGAGATGGACACCCACACCGGCGGTGGGATTTTTGCCGGGTTTCGACGCAGTATTGCCGGCGGCAGTTTTTTCATTACCGATTTTACTGCTCGCGGGCAGGGTCATGTGGCGTTTGCCGCGGTTTCCGGGCACCATCATGCCGGTGGTTTTGGCGGCCGGGCAGTCGCTGATTTGCCGCAAGGAGACGTTTCTCTGTGCCGAGAAGGCGGTGACCTTGGAGTTGGCGTGGCAAAAGCGATTGGGCGCCGGGTTTTGGGGTGGCGAAGGGTTTATTTTGCAGAAGGTGACCGGCCCCGGCACGGTGTTTCTGGATTTGTCCGGCGAGGTGGTGGAGAAAATGCTAGCCCCGGGTGAGCGGCTGTTGGTTCATGCCGGGCATGTCGGCGTGATGGACCCGACGGTCGGGTTCGATATTCAGATGATCAGCGGATTCAAGAATATTCTGTTCGGTGGAGAGGGGCTATTTTTAGCCACGTTGACCGGGCCGGGGCGGGTGGCATTGCAGAGCATGCCGATCCTCAATCTGGCGGAGGAGATTGGCCGATATTTGCCGGGGCGGGCGGAAGCGTCAAACAGCGGTAGTATCGGCGGCGCGGCGGCGGCGGTGGCGGTTGGCGGGTTGTTGAGCGGTTTGTTTGGCGGATCGAGCAACAGCAGCGATAGCTGATGGGTCAGGGTGCACGGATGTCCAAAGTCGCGCGGACGGTGGCACCGCTGAGGATGTCGGTGACGCGCGCGGTCCATTGTCCGGGGGCGTCGGACGGCAGTTGCACGCGCCATCTGATCGATGTGTCGGTATAGGTCAGGTTGCGGCTGGAGTTGGGCAGGATCCGGCCGTCCGGCGCCAGCAAATCGACGTGGAAAATGTGGGTTTTGGCCGGCGATTGGGCGGTCAGCCCAACATCCCAGTTGAGAAGGCTGCCGGGCGCCTGGCTGGTACGGGGGCCGATTAGCATTGGCATTGGCAGCGGGGTCGGGCTGATGGCGAGCACGGTTGGCTGATCGGGTGCAACCCGCAACGACAGCTTGAGGCCGTGATCGAGGGTGGTGCGTTGGCGTAGATCGTAGATGCGGCTGCCGGCGGGAACCACCAGATCGAGTGCTTCCTCACCCTGGGTTCCCGCGGCGCGTTGCAGCCCCAGCAGAGTGACATCGCCGTTGTGGAACTGGGATAGCTCGACATCGCCGATTGGCTGGCCGGCGGTGGTGACCATGCGAAATTCGGGCTCGGCGCGGGCCTGGGTCAGAAGGGTGACTATGCCTGATGTGATGGTGGCGCGGTTTGCCGGTGACGGCGCGGCGATCGGCGATGGCAGTTGCAGCAAGCGGCCATGACGCTGCAGCACCAGCATGCTAGGGGCACCGAGATGACGACCATGTTCGTCATACTGGCCCGGCATCTGATCCGCCGCGACGACCCCGCCGTTGGCGGCGAAAGCGGCAATTTCATCGGTTTCCCGCTGAGACAACGCCAATGCCTGCGGCAGCAACAGCAGGCGGATATCGGTGTCGCGCAGCGCGCCGCGGACAATCAGGGATGGGGTGAGGTAGCGCGGCCGGATGCCGAGCCGGCCGAGGATTTCGGCATTTTGCTGGACGGCCAGGCGGTAGAGGCTGTTGTCCAGCGAGGCCGCTTCGGACAGGTTGGCAGCATCGCGCCAGGCCTCGCCCGTGGGCTGACGATCCAGCAGCCATCGGATGCGCTGGCTCGGTGGGGAATAGAGAATGGCGACCTTGTCGGCGACTGGCGTGCTGGCGATAAACTGCGCGCCGAGGCCGCCGGTGAGCGCTGCGAATGTCGGTGCCAGGGCTTGAGCGCGCGGGCCGGCGCTTCCGTCGGTACCGATGAAGTTTTTCGCCCCGTCCCAGATCACCAGCCCGCGCGCGCCGCGCAGCAGGCTGCGCCAGATCGGGGCAATTTCGTCGGCGCCGATGCCTGATGTGGTGGTCATGCTGATCAAAGCGGGGTTGAGCGAGCGGGCAATGGCGAGGGCTTCGCCATCTTCGGTCCCTTCGATCACATCGACCGCGAACGGCAGCAGCGAATAGTCGTAGCCGCCGGTGCCTGGCGCCTGCGCGCCCTCGATACCGGCGCGAGCGCCGAGGCGGGAAGCGTGCACGGCGTTGGTTCCGAGACGCAGGGCCTGCGCGAAGCTGAGGTCCATCCAGCCGCGAAAATCCGACCAAGCAGAAAAATTGCCGTTCCCGCGCTGCATCGCAGCAAGCGTGGTATCCGGCATCACGTCGTTCCAATCGGTGAAATTGGTGTCCCATTGCCGGTTGAGCAGGTCGAGATTGCCATACATCAGCCGCATCGCCTGGCGGAACTGGGTGATGGCGGAGGAGGAAAAGTCGAAGTCCCAGGCAGCGGCGAGGTCGGCGATGCCAACCTCATCACCGAGATTGTAGAATAGCGGCTGGTAGGGGCCGAAAGCGCGCACATGGGTCGCCAGCCGGGCGCGGATGCGGGATTGCCAGACATCATCGGACAGGCTGGGTTCGCGCCGCAGGACGGTAAATTCCTTCGGGTTGGCGCGGTAGCGGGCGCGGGCCTGATCAAACAGCCAGTTCGGCTGGCCGGGATGGTCGGGCGAATAGCGGTGGTAGGGGGCGTAGAAATCGGTGGCGATGTTTTCCACATAAATGCCGAGGCCGGCGGCCTGGATCGGCGCGAGCCGGGTGTGGATTTCCTCCGGGTCGAGCGGAGCGTTGCGCGAGCCGTTGACCCGCAAGGTGTGAATGCCGAGGCTGCGCAGGGCCAGCATTTGCGCCGGGGTCTGGTCAGCCCACATAATGATCTGGAAATCATCCCATGGCTTGGCGCCGGCGGGGGCTGCAGGGGCGAGCAGCATCAGGACCAGGCCGATTATGCGCCAGCGGGTCATGGTTGGATGCTCCGGCGTGCCAATAGGGTCGGCATGAAGATCAGGGTAACGATCAGGGTGCAGAACAGGCTCAGCAGCAGCAGCGCGCCCATGCTGGCGGTGCCGGGATGGGCACTCAGCGCCAGCGAACCGAAGGCAGTGGCGGTGGTGAGCGCGGAGAACAGGATGGCGCGCGCGGTGGCGGTGCCGAGAAAATGGCGGGCGCCGGCGCGCCAGTTCATCACGAAATAGATGTTGAAGGACACGCCGACGCCTTGCAGCAGCGGCAGCGCGATGATGTTGGCGAAGTTCAACTGGATGCCGATAGCGACCACCAGCAACACGGTCAGCAGCGCCGACATCAGCAGGGCCGCCATGACCAGCGCAACGTCGGCCGGGCGGCGTAGCACCGCCAGCAGCAGCAGCGCGATTGCCAGAACGGCGCCGATCGCCGCGGCGCGGAAGGCGCCGAGGATGGTGGCGGCCGTTTCGCTAATGGTGACCGCCGAGCCGCCGGCGTTCGGTGCCACCGCAAGAACGGCGGCGGCGAAGCGGTGCAGGCCGTCGGAATCCTGCGCCGCCGGGCGGGCCAGCGCCTGCACCCGGACCTGGCCGTTGAACGGTGGCGCGTCGGCGCGCCAGTCGGCCACCAATTCGGCCGGCAGGTCGGCGGCGGTGACCGGCTTGGCCGCAAGTGCCAAGCGCAGACGGTTCAACTGAAGCGGTAGAAAGCGGGTGAGCGCCTGATCGGCGGCCAGCAAGGTGGCGTCTGGCGCGGTGGTCAGCGCACGCAGATCGTCAGCGATGGCGCCGACCACGTCGTCGGGCGGCAGTTTTACCCGAGCACGGTCGAGTTCGACCAAAGCGGTGCCTACGGCCATGCGCAAGTCGGCAGCGGTAACTGCGGCGGCCGGGACGTGCGGCGCCAGAGTGGGGCCGAGAATGCTGGCGGCATCCGCCACCAGCGCAAGTTTGGCCGACTGATCTTCCGGTACGAAGCTAGACAGAGTCAGCACGTCGGCGACAACGGGTAGCGTGCGCAGTTGGGCGACGAGCGCATCTGCCGCCTGAACGGAAGGGGTGAGGATTTCGGCGCTATAGGGATTGGTCAGAGGGCTGTCCATCAAATCGCGCAGGGTGGCCATCGCTTCGGTGCTAGCGTCCTTGGTGTGCAGCGGGTCGCTGTCGAAGCGCAGACGCGGCAGCAGCAGCAACCCGAGCACGGCGAGTGCTGCGAAGCCGAGCAGGATCGGGCGGCGATGGCGTGCCAGACGGGCTTCCGCGCGGTCGGCCCAGGCCCAGCCGATTTCGGCGGCCTCACCGGCCGGGCGCAGCAGGGTCAGAAGCGCCGGCAGGAAAGTCATGGTGGCGGCAAAGGCAATCAGCATACCGGCGCCGGCGATCAGTCCAAGCTGGGCGACGCCGCGGAAATCGGTCGGCACGAAGGCGAGAAACCCCGCCGAGGTGGCCAGCGCGGCGACGAAAATCTGCGGTCCGACCTCAAGCCCGACCGCATGCATGGCAAGCGCCGGCGTGCCGAACAGAAACCGCGCCTCACGGTAGCGCACACAGAACTGGATGGCGAAATCGACGGCGATGCCGACGAACAAGATGGCAAATGCGACCGAGATCAGGTTCAAAGTGCCGACCGCCAGCGCCGCAAAGGCAGTGGTTAGCGCCAGTCCGAGCATCAGGGTGGCGACGATCGGCAGGATCAGCCGCCAGGATCGCACCGCCAGCAGCAGCCACAGCACCACCAGCACCGCCGAGCCGATCGTGCCGGCCAGCGCGCCGCGGGCGACGGTGGCAAATTCCTCATCCGCCAGCGGCACCGCGCCGGTGATCCGCACCCGGGCGGTGCCGGATTGCACAAACGGCAACCGGGCGGCGGCGGCGCGCAGTGCAGTGGTCGCCGCCCCGCCTTGTTCGAGCACGGCGAAATCCAGCACCGGACGGGCCAGCACGAAATGATAGCGCCCGGCCTGATCGGCCAGTTGCCCGCCCAGCAGCTTTTCCCAGGACAACGGCTTGGGTTTGCCGGCAATCGCCCCGGCGAGGGTGAGATGAAATGCCCGCAACGGCGCTTCGAACGCGGCGAGGTCGGCCTGGCCCTGGGCGGCGCCGATGCCGAGCAGGGTCAGCGCCGCGAACAGCCCGCGCGCGCTAGGGTCAGCGGAGAGCTGGCCGAGGAAGGGCTGCGCATCGATCGTTCGGTCCAGCAGGGTGCGCAGCGGTTTTTCATCGAGGAACAGGAACGCGTTGGCGGCGAAGTAGGGTAGCGCATCGGGCTGGCGGACGAAGCTGAAATGCGCCTTGTCCAGCGCCAGCGCGGCGGCCAGTGCGGTCGCGGTTTCCTCGGCGATTTCGGGGATTTCGGCGTCGATCACCACCACCAGCAGGTCGCGGGACTGCGGAAACGCCGCATCGAAGGCGCGCGCGCGCTGCCGCCAGGGCAACGAGGCGGCGAAAAGCTCGTCTGTATCGGTCGAGATGCCGAGCCGGGCAGTGCCGATCCAAAGGCTGGCAGCGGTCAGCAGCACGCCGGCGAGCACCACCGAGGCGGCATTTCGACGGCTGAAGGTAACAAGCGCGGCGATCAGGGTGGCCAGGGTCATAGCGGGGGGATAGTCGGTCGCACCGCACCGGTCCAGCTTGATTGGCAGAATCGCGGGCCGCCGGCATTTTGACTGGCGCCGAGGTTCGCGGCAAAAGGGCTTAAAATCAGGAGGTCACCCGCCATGCCGATCGCGCCCCGCACCCGCCCGCCCTTCCGCGCCGACCATGTTGGCAGCCTGCTGCGCCCGCAGCCGTTGCGCGATGCCCGCGCTGCCCACGCCGCCGGCACGCTGGACGCGGCCGGTTTGCGCGCAATGGAGGACCACCACATCGCCGAGGCGATTGCCAAGCAGGAGCAGATCGGCCTGCGCGCGGCGACCGACGGCGAATATCGTCGCGCCTTCTGGCACTATGATTTCGTCTCCCGCCTCGAAGGCTGCGAACTCTATGCTCCGGAAACCAAGATCGAGTTCAAGGGCGGGGTGAAGCTGCCCTACATGCTGCGGGTGAACGGCAAGATCGCCTGGAAGGACCCGGTATTCGTCGATGATTATCAATTCGTCGCCAGCCATGTGAAGACCGCGATCGCCAAGCAGACCATCCCGTCGCCCAGCGTCGTGCATTTCCGAGGCGGCCGGCAATCGATCGACCCGGGCATCTATCCCGATCTGGACGGGTTTTTCGACGATCTCGGCACCGCCTACCACCACGCCGTGCAGGCGTTCGCCACCGCCGGCTGCCGGTATTTGCAACTCGATGAGGTCAATATCGCCTATCTCTGCGACCCCGAGCAGATCGCTGCCCTGAAGGCGCGCGGCGAGCATGTCGAGGGATTGCTGGAAATTTATGCCGGCATGATCAATCGCGCGATCGCCGGCCGCCCGGATGATATGGCGGTATCGATGCATCTTTGCCGGGGCAATTTCCGCTCAACCTTCGTGGCCTCCGGCGGGTATGAACCGGTGGCCGAAGTGCTGTTCAACGCCATCAATGTCGATGCCTACTTCATGGAATACGACACCGATCGCGCTGGCGGGTTCGAGCCGCTGCGCTTCGTGCCGCGTGGCAACAAGATCGTTGTACTAGGGCTGATGACCTCGAAAACCGGCGA
>JAYTQP010000620.1:0-1566 GCA_043746675.1 Rhodospirillales bacterium
TCGCTGCGCCAGATCCCGCAGATCGGCGGCCATATCGTCGCCGGCAGTCTGGATGATTTCACTGGGGAAGACGCCATCGCGATCGGCATTGGGCTGGCCGCGATCAACCGGCTTGCGGTTGGCGGCGCGGTGACCCTGGTTTCACCGCAGGGCCAGGCGACCGCCTTCGGCACCATGCCGCGCATCCGCACCTACCGCGTGGTGGCGATCTTCGATGCCGGGCTTTCCACCGTGAACAATCAGGTGGTCTATCTGTCGCTGCCGGCGGCGCAGATCTACTTCATGAAGGGTGACGCGGTTACCGGCATCGACATCAGGCTGGCCGATCCGGAAAAAACCGCCCCGATCCTCGCCCAGATCGGCCCGATGCTGGGCAAGCGGCAATTGCTGGTGCGGGACTGGCGGCGTGCCAATGACGGCATCATCGGCGTGCTGCAAATCCAGAAAGACACCATGTTCATCGTGCTCGGCATGATCATCTTGGTGGCGGCGTTCAATGTGATTTCGTCGCTGATCATGCTGGTGAAGGACAAGCGGCGGGATATCGCGGTGCTGCGCACGATGGGGGCGGAAAGCGGCGCCATTCTGCGCATTTTCGTGATGTGCGGCGCCTTTGTGGGCGTGGCCGGCACCGCGCTGGGCACCGCCATGGGGGTGCTGGTGTGCCGCAATATCGTGGCGATCCAGCATGTGATCGAAAATCTGACCGGCGGGCAGGTGTTCGATCGCAACGTTTTCATGCTGACCGACCTGCCGCAGGGCGTCGAATGGCCTGATGTCGGCAAAGTCGTGTTGCTCGGCCTGGTGCTGTCGCTGGCGGCGACGCTGTACCCGAGCTGGCGGGCGGCGCGCACCGATCCGGTGGAGGTGCTGCGCAATGAGTGACACGTTGGTACTGCGCGCGGTTGAACGCACCTACCGCACCGAGGCCGGCGCACTGCCGGTGCTGCGCGGGGTGGATCTGGCGCTGAAGGCGGGCGAGATCGTGGCGTTGGTGGCGCCATCCGGCACCGGCAAATCGACCCTGCTGCATCTCGCCGGGCTGCTCGAAAAGCCGGACGCCGGGGCGGTGCTGATCGGCGGGCGCGATGCCGGCGCGCTGTCCGACCGCGAGCGCACTGCGGCACGGCGCGACGGCATCGGTTTCGTTTATCAGTTCCATCATCTACTCGGCGATTTCAGCGCGCTGGAAAACGTGGTGCTGCCGCAGATGATTGCAGGCGTGGCGCGCGCGACGGCGGTGGCGCGGGCGCAGACCCTGCTGACGAGCTTCGGGCTGGGCAGCCGCGCCGCGCATCTGCCGGGGAAACTTTCCGGCGGCGAACAGCAGCGCGTGGCAATCGCCCGGGCGCTGGCCAACCGGCCGCAGTTGCTGCTGGCCGACGAGCCGACCGGTAACCTCGATGTCGGCACCGCGGCGGTGGTGTTCGATGAACTGCTGGCCAGCGTGCGTGGCCATGGCCTGGCCGCGCTGATCGCGACGCATAATCCGGAACTGGCGGCGCGGATGGATCGGCGGGTGACGTTGCGGGATGGACGGGTTGTCGAACTGCCCTGACGAATCGC
>JAYTQP010000621.1:0-2008 GCA_043746675.1 Rhodospirillales bacterium
GTTGCCGACCGGCTGGACGCCGATATCGCCGCGGCCGAGGCGACACTTGCCATGCGGGTGCGCCAGCGGGTGCAGGATCAGCGCGATTTCGCCCGCCGAAAGCTGCTGGCGGCAACTGGCGTGGTGCCGCCCGCCGACCTGGAACACAGCGAAAGCACCGTTGCCATTGCCGCCGCCGCGGTGGATGCCCAGCAAGCCGTGCGCGACAGCCTGCAAGCCCAGCGCGCGGCGGTGGCCGCAGGGGTGTTTGCCGAACCCGGCGCCAACGAAGCCAGCTACGCCGCGCAGCGGGCCGATGAGGTATGGATGCGGCTGGCGGAACTTGATCAGGCGCAGGCGTCGCTGGATTCGGAGGTGGAAGAAGTCGGGCGGCAAATCGGCCAGGAAGTGAAAGAACGTGATCGTGCCGATGCGGTCACCATCGCCAGCCCGGTGGATGCGGTGGTGTGGCGCAGCGGCGCCGAGCCGGGGGACGTGGTGGCGGCCGGCGACGTGGTGGCAGAACTGGTGGATTGCAGGCGCGCGGTTGTGGTGGCGCCGATGGCGCAGGCGGATGCCGGCCTGGTCGAAATCGGCGGCATTGCGCGCATTCTGCTGGCCGGTGAACACGAGCCGCGCAGTGGCAAGGTGCTGACCAGCCTGGCGGCGTCTGCTTTGTCCGGCGACCTGCGGCTGGCCGCGCTGCCGCCGGTTGGCCGCGCGCCCGAGGTCGCGGTGCTGATCGCGCTGGACACGATCCCGTCTGGCGAATGCCTGGCCGGGCGCAGTGCCAGCGTGCGACTGCCGCGCGCCAATGCAACGATGTTGACCCGTTTGCTCGACCGGCTGCTGTAATGCTGGCCCAGCCGCTCAGCCTCTGCTTGCTATCCTGCGGTTTATTCTGGCTGGGCCTGATCATTTGGGGACCACGCCATCCATTGTTGCGCATGGCGGCGGCGGGCTGGGGCATCGTGTTGACCGGCATTTATGCCGTCTGGCGGGTGACCGACGGCATGCCGGCCGATCAGGGGCCGCTCGCCAATTTCGGCGTTGCTGTCTACGTCGCGTTTGAAGTTGCCAATCTGCTTGGGGGCAACATCACCTTTCTAATGCTCTCGCGCACGCGCAGCCGCAGTGCGGAAGCCGACATTCACGCCAATCACCCGGCCTGTCGGGCGCCGGTCGATGTGTTCATCGCCACCTACAACGAAAGTTTCGAGATCCTGGAACGCACCTTGCTCGGGGCTTGCGCGATCGAGCATCCCGATTTGCGCGTGTGGCTGCTGGATGATGGTGCGCGCGACTGGGCGAGGCAGTTGGCGGCGGCGGACGGCGCGGAATATCTGTGCCGGGTGAAGGGCCGACACGCCAAGGCCGGCAACGTCAATAACGGGCTGCGAGAGGCGCTACGAACCGGACGACGGCCAGAATTCGTGCTGCTGCTGGACGCCGATTTCGTCGCCGGGCGGCATATCCTGCAGCGCACTCTGCCGCTGTTCCACGCCGCCGATGTCGGCATCGTGCAAACCCCGCAGCATTTTTTCAATCCCGATCCGATCCAGTCCAACGTGATGTCTCCCGCCGTCTGGCCGGATGAGCAGCGCTATTTCTTCAATGTGCTGATGCCCAGCCTGGATGCCTGGGATGGCGCCTTCTGCTGCGGCACTTCGGCGGTGATGCGCGTGGCGGCGCTGGAGGCGATCGGCGGGCTGGCCACCGAAACGGTGACCGAGGACATGCTGACCAGCTTCAAGCTCAGCGAACATGGCTGGCGCACGGTCTACCTCAACGAACCGCTGAGCCTGGGGCTGGCGCCGGAGGGCATTTCGGCCTTCGTCGTGCAGCGCAGCCGCTGGTGCCTCGGCGCGGTACAGCAGGTTTATACGCGCTGGTCGTTCCTCGGCATTGGCCGGCTGCGGCCGATCGACCGGCTGAATAATTTCGCCAGCGTGCTGTACTGGACGACGAGTTTCTGGTTCCGCCTGATGGTGCTGGCCGCGCCCGCGGCGTGGTGGTGGACCGGGGTGAC
>JAYTQP010000622.1:0-11222 GCA_043746675.1 Rhodospirillales bacterium
CCGCTATCCTTCTGCCGTGCGGCGAAATAGGTCAGTTGCCGCGCCAGCATGGTTTCGGTTGCCATCCAGGCGATTTTGTTGCCGACCCTGGGGAATTCCATGATCGCGCGGCCGAACTGCTGGCGCTGCATTGCGTAAGCCGCACCCAGTTCCAGCGCATTCTGCGCCACCCCGAGCGCGCGCGCGCCGGTCTGGATGCGGGCGCTTTCGAAGGTTTCCATCAGTTGCTTGAAGCCGTTGCCTTCGACGCCGCCGAGCAGGCGGGCAACCGGAACCGCGAAATCGTCAAACCCGATCTCGTATTCCTTCATCCCGCGATAGCCGAGCACGCGAATTTCCGAGCCCGACATGCCCGGCGCCGGAAACGGATTGCCTTCCGTTCCCCTTGGCTTCGCCGCCAATAATAGCGACAGGCCGCGATACCCCGCCGTCGCCGGATCGGTCCGCACCAGCATCGTCATCAGATCGGACCGCGCGCCATGGGTGATCCATGTTTTCGCCCCGGTCACCCGATAGAAGTCGCCGTCGCGGATCGCCCGGGTGCGCAAATTGCCCAGATCGGAGCCGGTGTTCGGCTCGGTAAACACCGCCGTCGGCAGGATCGCACCTGACGCAATCCCCGGCAGAAACTGCGCCTTCTGCGCCGGGGTGCCGGCCAGCCCGATCAGTTCGGCGGCAATTTCCGCCCGTGTTCCCAACGATCCAACCCCGATATAACCGCCGCTCAACGCCTCCGAGACCACGCACATCGCGATCTTGCCCAGCCCCAGCCCGCCATGCGCTTCCCCCACCGTCAGCCCGAACACCCCCATGCCGGCCAGGTGTTGCACCACTGCATCGGGGATCAATTCGTCGCGCTGGTGCCAGCCTTGCGCGAACGGCGTGATCTCGGCCGCCGTATAGCGCAGGAACTGGTCGCGGATCGCGGCGATGGTGGCGTCGGCAATCCCGACATCGCCGAAATTGCCGGCCGCCGCCGCCACGATAATTGCCTGCCGGGCCGCCGCCAGCGCCGCCGGATCGGCCAGAGCCGCCAACGCCGGGTCGCGCAGATAGGCAAAAACCGCCTCCGCCGGCACGCCGAGATCGCTGGGACGGATCATTTCCACCTGGCTGATCGGAATGCCGCCGCCAAGCTGGGCCAGAAATTCGGCAAACCCCAGCCGCAGCATCGCCGTTTCCAGGCCGCTCAAGGTCCCGGCGTCGCGCAACCTCTGCGCCCATAGCAAACTCTGCCGCAGCGCCTCGACATAGGTCGCCTGCCAGGCGAAGCCATGCGCGGCGGTCTGGTTGGCATCGAGTAAGGCAGGGTCAACCCGCCCATCACGAAGAAGCATCCGCCCAACCGAAACCCGCCCGTGCGCCAGCAAACTTTCCGCCAAAGCAAGCCCGCGCGCGCACAAAGCCAGCAGTTCGTCGTGATCGCTCATCCCACAATTCCAGCATCATGCAGACGGGCGAACGCGCCGCCCGAAATCCCCAAAATCTCGCCGAGCACGGCTTCGGTATCCTGCCCCAGCACCGGCGCCGGCGCCGGCGCCAGCCGCCCGCTCACGCCAAAATCCAGTGGCTGCGCGTTCACCATCAACGGCCCGACGCCGGGCTGCGCGACCATTCCGAACATCGCATTTTCCAGCGAACATTGTGGGTCGTCGCGCATGAGTTGGCGGAAATCCTGATACGGCCCCCACAGCACCCCGCTGGCAGCGAACGCAGTGCCGATCTCCGCCAAAGTCCGACGTGCAAACCAGGGCTCCAGCAGCGCCGCGACGGCGTGGCGGGCTTCGAACCGTCCGCCTTCGGTGTTCAAATCCACCTGCATCAGCGGCCCGATCATCACCAGCCGTTCGGCCAGCCCGGTCGCCGCCCCGATCGCCCGCCACTGCCGATTGGAAATCGCCGCCAGCATTACCCGCCGCCCGTCGGCGGTGCCGAAATCCCGCCCGAACGCGCCGTAAAGATCGTTTCCCATCGCCGGCCGCACGGCATCGTTGACCTGCACATCGGCGAGGTAGCCAAGGCTGGACACCGTCGCCAGCATCACGTCCGACAGGGCCAGGGTGACCTCCTGGCCCTGTCCGGTGGTGCGTCGCACCCGCTCGGCGGCCAGAAAGCCGGTCGATAAATACAACGCCGCCGCCACATCCCAGGCCGGCAGCACATGGTTCACCGGCGCCGCGCCATCGCCGGTCGCCAGCGGAAAGCCGCTGGCGCAATTCACCGTATAATCGATCGCCGCCCCGCCCTGCGGCGTTCCGGTTAGCCGCAGCATGATCAGATCGGCGCGTTCGCGGGCCAGTTGCGCGTAGCTCATCCAGCCCGAGGCCGGCAGGTTGGTCAGCAGATTGCCGCCGCCCGGCCCCGGCGCGCAGATCAGCCCGCGCGCCAGTTCCTGCCCCTGCGGCGTGTTCAACGCCAGCGCCACCGATCGTTTCGCCTTGTTCAGGCTCGCCCAGTAAAGGCTAGTGCCATCAGGCGCCAACGGCCAGCGCCCGATATCGATATTGCCGCCGATCGGGTCGATCCGGATGACCTCGGCGCCGAGTTGCGCCAAGGTCATCCCCCCAAGCGGTGCGGCGATGAACGCGGACACTTCAACAACGCGAATATCGCCAAGCGGATGAACCATCGTCACTCGATCCCCATCAATTGCCATGCTCATAACGCGCTTGCCGCCTATTCAGAAATCGCGGCTGCCCAGTTGGTCCTTATACGTTGCGGCGTGATGCGTCGGGGCGAGCGCCAAGGCGGCTAGGGGGGGGTATTCGCTTGACTTGGGCGGACGAAAGATCGCACTTTTGTAATGTGGAGTAGTGGTAGTGTCCGTTCGAGAAGTCTGCCGGGTCGGTCCGGCGGTGCTTTTTGCGACTTGGAGCGTCGGGTCCTTGCCATGATGTCCCAGCATCATGGCGGCGATCCCTCCTTCCCAGCCACAAAAATCCCGCGCCGGCCCTCCGCCGGCAGCCTTCTCGAACGGACACTTCGTTCTGACAGCGGCGCCACGTTGGCGGCGAAACATCGCCGACGAACGCGGGCGTGGACCACGGGCGACGCGGCTGGCAAACATAAGGTATAAGCGGCGGCGGGCGGCAGCCGGGGGCGGTCGATGATCGACCGGCGGCAGATAAGGGCGCAGATGCTGGAAAACGAAGCCCAATTACAGGATCTGCTGACCACGCTGGACCTGGTGGTGGTCTATGTCCGCGACCTCGATGGCACCATCCGCTTCTGGTCGGAGGGCTGCGTGCAGCTTTTCGGCTGGCCGGCGACCGAGGCGGTCGGGCGCAAACTGCACGAACTGCTCGGCACCATTACCCCGGAAACCGGCGACGAAATCCGTGCCCGGCTGCTGGTGATCGGGGAATGGAGCGGCGAGGTTCGCCAGTTCAAGCGCGATGGCACCGAGGTGATCGTGGCCACTCGCAAAATCGCCCGCCGCGACGAAAACGGCCAATTGGTCGCGATCATGGCGAGCCTGGTCGATGTGACCGCGCTGCGGCGGACCCGGACCGAGCTGGAACGGCTGAACGCGCGGCTGGAGGACCTGGTGCGCGAGGAGGTGGCCAAGCGCGAAGCCGCCTTGCGCCGGGCTGCCCATGCCGAACGTATCCAGGCGCTTGGCCAACTGGCCGGCGGGCTGGCGCACGATCTTGCCAATGTGCTGCAGGCGATCATCAGCGCGGCGTCGCTGACCGCGCAGGATGCGGGAAATCCGGACCGGGTGCGCCGCCTGTCGCGCATGATGACCGAGGCCGCACAGCGCGGGGCCGCGGTTACCCGCCGCCTGCTATCGTTCTCGCGCCGGGCCGACCTGCGGGCCGAACCGATCGCACCGGGCGCCTTGCTGGACGACCTCGGCGAGGTTCTGGCGCACACCTTGGGCGGGCGTGTGCAGTGCGAAATTCGGGTGCCGGCGGATCTGCCGCGGCTGATCGCCGATCGTAGCCAGTTGGAAACCGCCTTGGTCAATCTCGCCACCAACGCCCGCGACGCGATGCCGGACGGCGGCATTATCGTGTTTGCAGCAAGCGCCGAAATTCTTCTCGAACCGCTGATGCATCTGCCGGCGCTGGCCCCCGGCCGCTACATCCGCATCACCGTCACCGATACCGGCATCGGCATGGATGCGACAACCTTGGCGCGGGTGATCGAGCCGTTCTACACCACCAAGCCGGACGGCAGCGGCACCGGGCTGGGGCTGGCGGTGGTCAGCGGCTTCGCCCAGCAATCCAACGGCGCGTTGGCGATCGAGAGTACTCCCGGCGTCGGCACCACGGTATCGCTGTGGCTGCGCGAGGCTGCCGACGAAAGCCGGCCGATCATTGTCCGCGCCCGGGCGCCCTACCAGGACCCGACCCGTGCCGCCCGGGTGCTGCTGGTCGATGACGATACCCTTGTGCGCACGGCGCTGGCGGAGCAGCTCGAACAGGCCGGATACCATGTCACCGCCGCCGCGTCCGGCAAGGACGCCCTGGCCCTGCTGGAGGCCGGTGCCGCGCCCGATGTGCTGCTTTGCGACCTCTCGATGCCCGACATGAGCGGGCTTGCGGTTATTCGCAGCGCCCAGGCGCGCAACCCGAAACTGCCGGCGGTGCTGCTGACCGGCTATCTCGGCGACCCCAGCGCACTGCCGCGCGAGGGCGCCAGGTTCGCGCTGCTGCGCAAGCCGACCGCGATGGATGAACTCGCCGACGTGATCGCGATCCTTCTGGCGTCGGAATAACGCCGCGCGCCCGGTGAGATGTTCGGAAGCGGCGAGGCGATTTCATGTGCGTTGATGCCACCTTTTGGGACGCCACGTCGGCGATTGTCGGGTTCTCAACTGAACAACATATACCCGGATTACCCTGATCGTCTTGAGGTGGCTGGGGCGGGAGGGATCGAACCTCCGAATGGCGGAATCAAAATCCGCTGCCTTACCGCTTGGCGACGCCCCACGACGCACGCGGCGCTAGCGACTGATTAGGCGGCGACGCGCGTCGCTGCAAGAGGCTTCTGGTCAGGTCAGCGCGCCAGCCCAAACCCACCATGGCGTCGGCCGCAGCGCCAGCGCGGCGGCCTCGGCGGTGGCTGGGGTATCGAACAGGGCGAAGCAGGTGGCGCCGCTGCCGCTCATGCGGGCCAGCCGGCAGCCCGGCAAGCCGGCGAGGGCTGCCAGCACGTCGCCGATCGGCGGGCACAGGGTGGTGGCGGCGGCCTGCAAATCATTGTCCAGGCCAGCCAGATCATGCGCCAGCGCCGCCGCAGTGTCCCAGCGCGCCGCCAGCTTGGCGGGGTTGGAAAATTCGCCGGCGCGGGCGCGAAACACCGCCGGCGTCGCCACCGCAACGCCGGGATTGACCAGCAGCAGCCCGGCCGGCGGAAGCGCCGGCGCGGCGGTCAGAATTTCACCGATGCCGCCCATCCGCATCGGCCGGCTGCCGAGGCACACCGGCACGTCGGCGCCCAGTTGCGCACCGATCGCCGGCAAATCCACCCGCTCCGGCGCAACCTGCCATAACCGCACCAGCAGCCGCAGGGTTGCCGCCGCATCGGCCGAGCCGCCACCGATGCCGGATGCGATCGGCAACTGCTTTTCCAGCACCAGCGCCGCCCGCGGCACGATCCCGACCGCGGCCGCCAACGCGCGTGCCGCCTGCAGCACCAGATTATCCGCCTCGCCCAGCCCGCCGCCGAACCGCCCGGCCAGCCGCAGGCCGAGCCCTGCCGCCGGGGCTGCGTGCAGCGTGTCCCCCACCGGCGGAAAGGCTGCCAGACTGTCGAGCAGATGATAGCCATCGGCCCGCCGCCCGACGACGTGCAAATAGAGATTGACCTTGGCCGGCGCGAATTCCTGCATCGGCAACGCTACGGCGTCACCGATGTCCGCGGTGCACCATCGCGTATTTCGCGCTCAAGCTTGGCGACATCGTCGGGTTCCGGGTTCAGGGTCAGCGCCCGACGCCACTGGAATTGCGCCTCCAGCTTGCGCCCGGCGGCCCAATAGGCATCTCCCAGATGAGCATTGATGGTGGGATCGCCCGCATCCAGTTCGGCCGCCCGTTCCAACTGCTTGACCGCGCCCGGCACATCGCCCTGGCGCAGCACCACCCAGCCGAGACTGTCCAGGATCGCGCCGTCATTCGGCCTGAGGGCTGCCGCACGCTCGATCATCTGGCGCGCGCGTGGCAGGTTGCGGCCCTGTTCGGCCCAGGAATAGCCGAGATAATTCAGCACGAACGGCTGGTCCGGCGACAAATCCAGCGCCTGCAGGAAATCCTGCTCCGCCCGCTTCCAGTCATGCGCGCGTTCCAGCGCGGCACCGCGCTCGTAGAACATCGGCCAATCGCGCCGCCCCGGCTTGGGGATCAGCGCCATCGCGCGATCATAGGCGCTGACCGCTTCGGGATAGCGGTGCAAGGCGCGCAGCATGCCGCCGAGCCGGGCCAGCGGTTCCGGCCGATCCGGATGGTCGCGGATGATTTGTTCGATCGCCTGCAAGGCCAGCGCGGAATTGCCCATCGCGTCCTGCAACAAGGCGCGCCGATATTGCACCAGCGCGATCAGCCGGTCGTTCGCGGCCACCGGGGCGAGGATTTTCAGGCCGTTTTCCGGATGCTTCGCCGCCGTCGCGAGTTCGGCGCCGAGCAGCCGCGCCGGGGTCAGATCGGGCCGCATATCGAGCGCGAGGTGCAGGATGAGGGTGGAAAAATCGTTCGCATTCTGGCCGCGCAAGGCGGCCGCACCAGCGAAGTAGACTTCCGCCAGCCCATCGGCGGCATTGCGCACCGGCCGATCCTTGATGCCGGCCAGCAGGTCCGGCACCGCCAGCGGAAGATCGCCGCCGGCATCAAGCAGGCTGCGCACGATCTGCTCGGCCTGCGCCGTGTGACCATCGCGCGCCAGCAGCCCGGCGAGCAGGCGGACCACCTGCAAATTGCTGCCGCCAAGCTCGGTTTGGGCAATCCGCGCCAGCCGGATACTATCGACCGGTAGGCCGGCCAGGTCGGCGATCATCGCCGCGTGCAGCGCGTAAAGCGCGCGCGGGCCACCCGGCGCCTCGGTCAGCGGGCGCAATAGCGCCAGCCCGGCTTCCGGTCGCCCGGCGCCGGCCTCGCTCCAGGCGATCAGCATCGGGCGCAGCAGATCGAACAGGCCCTGATGCTGCAAGGCGGCAAAGCGGGCCTCGGCCTGGGTCCAATTGCCGTTGCGGGCGGCATCGTTGGCCTGCACCAGGATGGCGGCCTGGTTCTGCGGCAGCGAGCGCGCCAGCGCCACCGTTTGCGGCGTATTTGCCAGCAAATTGGTCAGGAACGCCTGTTGGCGGAGTTCGACGTTGCCCGGGTCGAGCGCCAGGGCGCGCACATAGGCAGGGGCGGCGATGCCCATATCCTGCTGGCTCGCGGCGAAACGGGCCACCAGCAACGCACCGGCCGCATTGTCGGTGCCGGCCAGCGCGGCGGCGGAGCTAATGTCTTGGGGGGCAGGTTCCGCCGCCGCACAGGCCGAAAGCAGGGTCAAAACGAGCAGGACGGCGCGCCGGAACGGCCGGAAGCGGGAGGGGCGAAATGACTGCATCGGCACAGAATATCAGGCAAATCCTGCCAACGCCATCATCGCTTCCTGTCGAATTGGTCATCTGCCGACACCGGCCGGGCGCGCATGGTTCACCTAATCTTTACTTGATAATGCGCAACTGACAGGCACTCTTATCCGTAGTGCCAGGCCAGGAGGCGTTAAAATGACTGGATTGCTCCCGCAACATGCAAAACGAGACCTCGCCCCGCCGTTTCCCAGCGCGATCTGGTTCCCCGACATTGGTCCGGAGGAGCTGGCGGCGGAAACCCGCTGGGACACGCCAGACACGCAACGGACGCACCGCCTGGAGGCCTGGCCGGCATTCCTGCAGCGGCTGCTGCATCCCCAGTCGGGCTAGCCGGCCAGCTTGCCCAGCAGCCGCACATGGGCGCGCAGGCCCTGGCGGAAGCAACGAACCTCGAACTTCTCGTTCGGGCTATGCACCTGATCGTCATCCAGCCCGAAGCCCATCAGCACGCTGTCGATCGCCAGTTCGCGGGTGATGGTATCGACCACCGGGATCGAGCCGCCGCAGCCGGCCATCACCGGGGGGCGGCCATATTCCTCGGTAAGCGCCGCCTGGGCGGCGCGCATGAAGGGGCTGTCGGTGTTCATTTCCAGCCCCGGGCTGGTGCCGAAGGTGGTGAATTCCAGCTTCGCGTCCGCCGGTACGCGGTCCTGCATGAAGCGGATGAAGCCTTGCTGCACGCCAACCGGGTCCTGCCCCGGCACCAGTCGGAAGGACACTTTGGCGGACGCCTCGGCGGCGATCACGGTTTTGGTGCCCGGGCCGCTATAGCCGCCCCAGATGCCGCAAATATCGGCGGTCGGCCGCGCCCAGAGCCGCTCCAGCGCGCCCCGCCCCTGCTCGCCGGCCGGCACTGACAGGCCGATCGCGCCGAGGAACTTGCTTTCATCGAACCCCAGACTGGCCCACTGATTGGCCTTGCCGGCGGAAATATCAGCAATCCCGTCGTAGAAATTCGGCACCTGGATATGCCCACTGTCGTCCTTCAACTGGCCGAGTGCGCGGGTGAGTGCGTTGATCGGGTTCAGCGCGGAGCCGCCGTACATGCCGGAATGCAGATCGCGGCTGGCGGCCTTCAGGGTCACCTCCATATAGGTCATGCCGCGCAGGCTGGAACTGATCGCCGGCGTATCGATATCCCACATGCCGGTATCGGAAATGATACAGATATCGGCCTTCAATTCATCCCGATTGGCGATCACGAACGGCTTGAAGTTGACGCTGCCGGTTTCTTCCTCGCCCTCGATCAGCGCGGTGATCCGGCACGGCATCGATCCGGTGGCGTCGAACCAGGCGCGGAAGGCGCCGAGCCACATGGAAACCTGGCCCTTATCGTCCACCGCGCCGCGCGCATAAACCCGTGGGCCGTGCGGCCCATCGACGATGGTCGGCTCGAACGGTGGCGAATGCCACAGTTCGAGCGGATCGGCTGGCTGCACGTCGTAATGGCCGTAATAGAGCAAATGCGGCACTTGCTTGCCGGCTGGGCCGGGATGATGCGCGACGATGGCCGGATGCCCGCCGGTTTCGCGCAATTTGGCATCGAAGCCCATGTCCTGCAGTTGCTGGCGGGCGAACTCGGCCGCCACGCGGCAATCGGCGGCGTGTTCCGGCGCAGCACCGATCGAGGGGATGCGCAGCCAGTCGATCCAGCGCCGCTGGTCGTCGGCGAAATTGCGGTCGGCCTGGGCGAGGACTGTTTCGGTCTTGCTCATTGCGGGGTCTCTTTGCGTTTGGCCGGCTGGCCGTAGGTGCGATAGCGGAGGGTGGCGGCCTCGATTTCCGCCCGGTCGAGCAGGCGCGGGCTGCCTGCGGCCAGCACGATCAGATATTGCTGCGCCAGGGCTTCCAGCCGCAAGGCGGCCAGCAAGGCGGCGCGCGCGGTCGGGCCGTGGCAGATCATGCCGTGATTGGCGAGCAGAGCGGCGGTTCGGTTTTCGATCGCGGTCGCGGCAGCCGCGGCCAGGGCGGGCGTGCCGAAGGTGCGATACGGCGCGAGCCGCACTTCCGGCCCGCCAAATTCCAACACGCCGTAATGAAACGCCGGCAGCGGAAGATTGAGGCAGGCCAACGCTGTTGCGTAGGTGGAATGGGTGTGCACGATCACCATCGCCTGCGGCGCAGCGCGGTAGATTGCGGCATGCATTTCCCATTCCGACGATGGCTGCAACCGCGATTTGCTGCCGCCGTCCAGCCCGATCTGCACCAGCAGCTTCGGCGCCACCGTGTCGCCGGCGATGCCCGAGGGGGTGATCACCATGCCGCCCTTGTTGCGCGCCGATACATTGCCGGACGCACCGACATTCATGCCGCGCAGGCCAAGCTCACGATACAAGGCGGCGACCTCGCGCCGGGCGGTGCTCATCGGTGGGGACCTCGGTTGGGCGGCGCATATCAACCGGAACCGGCCGGCGAGGCAATGGCGCCGTTCGCGCTATCGCACCCGGCGTATCTTGCGCGGCGCGGCGATCCAGATGGCGAGTGCCGAAATCACCGACGCGCCGATGCAGAGCCAGAAGGCCAGCACGTAATCGCCGGTCCTGTCATGCAGCAGCCCGGTTACCAGCGGCCCGGCGGCGCCGCCGAGGATCCCGGCCAGCATCAGGGTGCCAAAAATCACCCCGAAATGCGCGCCCTCGTAAATCTCCAGCACGATGGCGCCCAGCACCGAGGTTACCCCATAGCCGAGGGCGCCCTGGGCCAGCACCATGAGCCAGAGCAGCGCCGGGGTTGGCGCCAGCGGCAGGGCGAGCAGCGCGAGGTAGGTCAGCACGAAGCCGAAACATCCGATTGCCCAGACCGGCTCTCGCCCGATCCGGTCGGACAGCGCGCCGAGCGCGATCTGGCCGGGAATGCCGGCCAGGCTGACCGCCCCCAGGGCCCAGGCCGAAATACTGGGGCTGAAGCCGGTTTCCAGCAGATACTTGGTCTGATGCACCTGCACCGCATACCAGGAATAGAGGCAGCCGAAATAGCCCAGCGCGATCCACCAGAATTTCGCCGTGCGGCGCGCGCGCGCCAACGTCCAGTCCTGCGCCGCCCAGATCGGATCGACGATATTTTGCCGCGCGGCCGCGACGCTGGCACTGGTCGGGGCGGCGTCGCCATCTGGCTGCAAGCCCAGATCCTGCGGCCGCCGGCGGAGCAGCAGATTGATCGGCGCCACGATCACGATCAGCAGAACGCCCAGCATCCGGCAGGCACTGCGCCAGCCGCCGGCCTCGATCATCGCCTGGGTGATCGGCAGCAGCACGATCGAGCCGATGCCGACGCCGGCAAACCCGATCGAGGTCGCCAGCCCCCGCCGGCGGGCGAACCAGCCGGGCAGAAACAGCGACTGGCCGGAATAGCCGAGGCAGACCGAACCGCCGCCGACCAGCACGCCGAGGGTCGCATAAATATGCCAGGGCTGGGTTGCGAACGGCGCCAGCAGCAGCCCGGCGGCGGTTGCCAGCACGCCGAATTCCATCACCACGCGCGGCCCGTGCCGGTCCATCAGCCGCCCGAGCGTCGGGCTGAGCAGCGCCGAGATCAGAAACCCGAATGAAAACGCGCCCGCCGTCGCCCCGCGGTCCCAGCCGAACTCCGCCAGGATCGGCGGAAACACCAGGGAAAACGCGGTCCGCGCGTTCACCCC
>JAYTQP010000623.1:0-6194 GCA_043746675.1 Rhodospirillales bacterium
CCCGGGCGAAACCCTGCGGCTGCGCCCGGCCCGCCCGGAAGACGAGGACGAGAGCCGCCCGATCCGCCGCACCCCGGCCGGCATCATCATTCCGCCGCGCAAGCCCGCCGTCGCTCCGCCGAAAAAGGGCGCCGATGGCCGCCGCGCCGGCCGCATCGACGTGATGGCGGCGATCGAGGGCGAAGACGACCGCGTTCGCAGCCTCGCTTCCGTCCGCCGCCAGCGCGACCGCGAGCGGCGTCAGGCCGAACTGGAGCGGCTGCGCGCCGATCAGGTGAAGGTGGTGCGCGAGGTTGTGCTGCCGGACGCGATTTCGGTGCAGGAACTGGCCAACCGCATGGCCGCCCGCACGCCGGACGTGATCAAGGCGCTGATGCGCATGGGCGTGATGGCGACGGTGACGCAAACCCTTGATGCCGATACCGCGCAACTGGTGGTGGAAGAATTCGGCCACCGGGTGAAGCGGGTCAGCGAAGACGACGTGGAAAGCGGCCTCGATGGCGCGGTCGACGAGGACGAGGCGCGCCTGCCGCGTGCCCCGGTGGTCACCATCATGGGTCATGTCGATCATGGCAAAACCAGCCTGCTGGATGCGCTGCGTTCGACCGATGTGGTCAGCGGCGAGGCCGGCGGCATCACCCAGCATATCGGCGCCTATCAGGTGCAGTTGAAATCCGGCGAGCGCATCACCTTCATCGACACGCCCGGCCATGAGGCCTTCACTGCCATGCGCTCGCGCGGCGCCAGCGTGACCGATATCGTGGTGCTGGTGGTGGCCTCCGACGACGGTGTGATGCCGCAGACCATCGAGGCGATCAAGCACGCCAAGGCCGCCGGCGCGCCGATCATCGTTGCCATCAACAAGATGGACAAGCCGGATGCCAATCCGGACCGGGTGCGGCAGGAATTGCTGAGCCACGACATCGTGGTCGAAGCGATGGGCGGCGATACCCAGGATGTCGAGGTTTCCGCCACCAAGCGGACCGGGCTCGACAAACTGGAGGAAGCCATTCTGCTGCAGGCCGAAATCCTCGATCTGCGCGCCAATCCGGATCGCCCGGCCGAAGGCTCGGTGATCGAAAGCCGGCTCGATCGCGGCCGCGGCCCGGTTGCCACCGTGCTGGTGCAGAAGGGCACCTTGCGCCAGGGCGACATCATCGTTGCCGGCGCCGAGTGGGGCCGCGTGCGCGCGGTGCTCGACGACAAGGCCCGCCAGTTGAAGGAAGCCGGCCCCTCGACTCCGGTCGAAGTGCTCGGCCTGTCCAGCGTGCCGGGCGCGGGCGAACCGTTCGTGGTGGTGGAAAGCGAAGGCCGGGCGCGGGAAATCAGCGAATTCCGCCAGCGCAGGGCGCGCGAAAAAGCTTCCGGCGCGATGACCGCGGCGCGCGGTACGATGGACGAAATGCTCGCCCGCATTCAGGCCGGCGTGCAGAAAGAAGTCGCCATCGTCATCAAGGCGGACATGCAGGGCAGTTCGGAGGCCATCCAGGCGACGGTGATGAAGCTGGCGCATGAAGAAGTGCGGGTGCGGGTGCTGCTGGCCGGCGTCGGCCAGATCACCGAGAGCGACATCCAACTGGCCAAGGCGTCGCAGGCAGTTATCGTTGCGTTCAACGTCCGCGCCACCAGCCAGGCCCGCGAACTGGCGACGCGGGATGGGGTGAACATCCATTATTACGCGATCATCTACGATGTCGCCGATGACATCGAGAAGATGGTCAAGGGCAAGGTGGCGCCCAAGGCGCGCGAGCGTTTCCTGGGCTACGCCGAAATCCGCAAGGTGTTCGACATCACCAAAACCGGCAAGGTCGCCGGCTGCATGGTCACCGAGGGCCTGGTCAAGCGCGGCGCCGGGGTTCGGCTGCTGCGCGAGG
Organism: Rhodospirillales bacterium; assembly: GCA_043746675.1. Taxonomy (GTDB): domain Bacteria; phylum Pseudomonadota; class Alphaproteobacteria; order Acetobacterales; family Acetobacteraceae; genus CAITOL01. The sequence continues at coordinate 1,875 of JAYTQP010000623.1, forward strand.
GTGTGGTTATCCATAACGGCGAGCTCACCCAGCTCAAGCGCTTCAAGGACGATGCCCGCGAAGTGGCGCGCGGCTATGAATGTGGCTTGTCTTTCGCCAACTACAATGATCTGCGTGAAGGCGATGTGGTCGAGTGCTTCGACGTTGAGATGGTGCCGGGTTGAGGCAGGCGCGTTCCGGCAACACGGTCAAAATCCCGTCCGGCAAGCTGCCCAAGGACAGCGTGCCGGCGGGGAAACCGGCGGCACGGCCGGCGCCAAAGAAGTCCTCCGGCAAGATGCATTCGGCCAAACCGGCGAGCCAGCGACAACTGCGCGTCGGCGAGGAAATCCGCCACGTGCTGGCCGGCATTTTCGGGCGTGGGGAATTGCGCGATCACGATCTGATCGATGTGGTGATCACGGTGACCGAAGTGCGCATCGGGCCGGATCTGCGCCGGGCGACGGTGTTCGTGACCCGGCTCGGCCGTTCCGACATCGATGCGAAACTGCCGGCGCTGCGCCGGGCGGCGCCGTTCCTGCGCGGGCAACTGGCGCACGCGCTGCGGCTGCGGGTGGCGCCCGACCTGTCGTTCCAGGCCGATACCAGCATCGATTATGCCATGCATGTCGATGCCCTGCTACGCAATCCGGTGGTGGCGCGCGATCTTGAGGGCCGTGCGGAACAAGAGGATGGGAGTTCGTGATGGACATCAAGCAGGCCGTGGCGGCGGCGAAACACTACGTAGCGGACCTGTATTCAGATGAACTAATCAAGAATGTGGGGCTAGAGGAAGTCGAATTTGACGACCAAAAAGGCTACTGGCTGGTAACCGTCGGACTTACCCGGGTCACACCCGCAAACGATTTTGTGTCAGCGTTGGGTGGCACGCCACAACGACTATACAAGATGGTAACCATCAACGGAGCGACAGGTTTGCCTCTATCGCTAAAGGACCGCGAGTTTTCTCATTAATGACCGGACAGGTCATACTGGATGCGAATCTGATAGTGCTTTTGGTCGTGGGGATGGCATCACCCGATTACATTGAGGGCCACAAGCGACTTACGGATTATAAAATTTCCGACTATCAGCTGCTAACGGACCTGCTGAGTGAGTTTGGCCAACCGCCCCTGCTCGTCACGCCACATATTCTGACGGAAGCATCTAATTTGCTCAACACAGGCGGTGAACCTCGACGAACCACGATCATGAAGCAGTTCGCAGCTTTTGTATCTCATGTCGAAGAAATGCACGTTCCAGCGGCGACGGCCATACAACGCAATGAATTTCTCAGGCTTGGGTTGTCGGACACAGCACTACTCGACCCGGACCTTAAAGAAGCAGTTTTGCTTACCGCGGACGGCCCATTGTATTCCGCAGCGTGCGACCTTGGTCGTCGTGCTGAAAGCTTCAAACACCACCGCGAAAATCAGCGCCGTTAGGCGCTAGCCTGCAGGAATAGCAGAAAAGACATGCGTCGAGGTAAAGTACGTGGCCGTCCCTTGGACGGCTGGCTGATCGTGGACAAGCCCGCGGGCCTGACCAGCACCGATGTCGTCAACCGCGTGCGGCGTTGGTTCGATGCGCAGAAGGCCGGCCATGGCGGCACCCTCGATCCGCTCGCAACCGGCGTGCTGCCGATCGCCTTCGGCTCGGCCACCAAAACCGTGCCCTACGTCATGGACGGCACCAAGCTCTACCATTTCACCCTGAAATTCGGCGATGAGCGCGACACCGACGACGCCGATGGCAAGACCATCGCCACGTCCGACGTGCGCCCGGACGATGCCGCCATCAACGCCGCGTTGCCGCCGTTTCGCGGCGATATCATGCAGATACCGCCGATTTATTCCGCCATCAAAGTGGCCGGCGAACGCGCCTACGACATGGCCCGCGAAGGCCGCGCGCCGGTGCTGGAAGCCCGCCCGGCGCGGGTGGACCGGTTCGAGCTGATCGAGCGGGTGGATGCCGACACCGCCATCTTCGCGGTGCAGTCCGGCAAGGGCGTCTACATGCGCAGCCTCGCCCGCGATCTGGCGCGGGCCTGCGGCACGGTCGGCCATGTCGCAGCCCTGCGTCGGCTGCGGGTGGGACCCTTCACCGAGGAAGGCGCGATTCCGCTGGACAAATTGCAGCGGGGGGACGATACCCCGCCCACTTCCCCGGACTTCCTGCTCGAAGTCGCGACCGCGCTGGCCGACATCCCGGCGCTGGCCCTGACTGAAGCGGAAGCCCTCGGCCTGTCACATGGCCAGGCGATCAGCCTGGTGGCGTTGATGGGCCGCATTCCACGGACGGCCGATCCCGCAGGGGGCCTCGCCCGGGCCATGGCGGGGGGTCGCGTGCTGGGTCTCTGTCGGCTGGAAGATGGCTGGCTGAAACCCGAACGGCTTTTGTAGCCGGTTCGCGCCGTTTTAACCCTCATCAGGAGTAGAATGATGTCGCAGACCCCGGAGCGCCGCACGGTGCTTATTTCCGAGTACGCCACCGGCGCCGCCGACACCGGCAGCCCCGAAGTGCAGGTGGCCTTGCTGTCCGACCGGATCAGCAGCCTGACCGAGCATCTCAAGATCCACGCCAAGGATTTCCACAGCCGTCGCGGCCTGCTGATGCTGGTTGGCCGTCGCCGGCGCCTGCTGGATTATCTGAAGGTGAAGGATGCTGCGCGCTATCAGACCCTGATCGGGCGCCTGAGCCTGCGCCGCTAACCGATTTCGGCGCCATCTGCGAAGCAACGCGGGTGGCGCTGACTGCCGACCCGGGGCATCCCGCCCCGGCCATCGCGATCGCGGTGGTGCCTTTGTCTGATCGATCCGCCACGTCTCATCGTGTGGGAACAGGACGGCGCCTCCGGCTACATGGACCATCTGCGGCTGCCCCCCGATCAAGCAATCGGATTTGGGATGCAGTCCGCCCCATGTGCCCCGAGACGCCGTTTCCCAACGGCCTGGATAGCGAACGGATCGCCCGGAACTGGCCCTGCCTGCGTCGCCTTTGATGTAAGGAACGCCAAACCATGTTCAATCACTTCCGCAAGGAACTCGACTGGGGCGGGCGCAAGCTGGTCCTCGAAACCGGCAAGATCGCCCGTCAGGCCGATGGCGCTGTGCTGGTCAGCTACGGCGACACCATCGTGCTGTGCACCGCCGTCGGCGCCCGCAGCCAGAAGCCGGGGCAGGATTTCTTCCCGCTGACGGTGAACTACCAGGAAAAAACCTTCGCCGCCGGCAAGATCCCGGGTGGCTTCTTCAAGCGCGAGGGCCGCCCGACCGAAAAGGAAACCCTGGTTTCCCGCCTGATCGATCGTCCGATCCGCCCGTTGTTCCCGGACGGCTTCCGCAATGAAGTGCAGGTGATCGCCACCGTGCTGAGCCATGACCTGCAGAACGACCCCGATGTGGTCGCCCTGATCGGCTGCTCGGCGGCGCTGACCCTGTCCGGCATTCCGTTCTTCGGGCCGGTTGCCGCCGCCCGCGTTGCCTATATCGACGGCGCCTACGTGCTCAACCCGACTGCCGAACAGACCAAGACCTCGATCCTCGACCTCGTGGTCGCCGGCACCACCGAGGGCGTGCTGATGGTCGAGTCCGAAGCGAAGGAACTGAGCGAAGACGTGATGCTCGGCGCGGTGACCTTCGGGCACACGCATTTCCAGCCGGTGATCCAGTTGATCGTCGAACTCGCCGAACTGGCCGCGAAAGAACCCTGGCCGCTGCCGCAGGTTTCCGCCGAGCAGGCCGCGCTGGCCGCCCGGGTGGATGCGCTCGGCCGCGCCGGCATCGCCGCCGCCTACCAGGAAAAAGTGAAGCTGGTCCGCCAGGAAATGGTCGGCGCCGCCAAGAAGGCCGCCGCCGCCGCGCTGACCGCCGAAGGGCTGGACGCCGACAAGGCCAAGGGCCTGTTCAAGGAACTGGAAGCCGATATCGTCCGCAACGCTATCCTGGACACCGGCCTGCGCATCGATGGCCGCGATACCAAAACCGTGCGCCCGATCATCGCCGAAGTGGGCGTGCTGCCGCGCGCGCACGGTTCGGCGTTGTTCACCCGCGGGGAAACCCAGGCGCTCTGCGTGGCCACCCTCGGCACCGGCCAGGATGAGCAGATCATCGACGCGCTGGAAGGCGAGTATCGCGAGCATTTCATGCTGCACTACAACTTCCCTCCGTACTCGGTTGGTGAAGCCGGCCGCATGGGGTCACCCGGCCGCCGCGAAATCGGCCACGGCAAGCTCGCCTGGCGCGCCGTCCACCCGCTGCTGCCGGCGAAAGACAAATTCCCGTACACCCTGCGCGTGGTCTCCGAAATTACCGAGAGCAACGGTAGCTCCTCGATGGCAAC
>JAYTQP010000624.1:0-2274 GCA_043746675.1 Rhodospirillales bacterium
GCCGGCGCTGACCCTGGACGTGCGCCGCGCGGCTCGCGGTGGCGCCTCGGCGCAGGCACATTTGCTGCTGGACATCGGCGATCAGCGGGTCGGGCTCGATGTCCACGCCGCATTGCCGCCGGGTGGCCAGCGCATCGGGGTGATCGCGCACGCCAGTCCGATCGTGCTGTCCAGCTTGGCCAGCGCCGCGCCGGCGTTCGCTGGCCTGGCGGCGATCGACGCGCCGATCGACCTATCCGGCACCGCCAGTCTTGGCGGGGCGCTTGATATCACCGACATCGCGGTGATCGCCCGGCTGGGCGAAGGCCATATCCACCTCGCCAGCGGCCTGCTGCCGGTTCGCTCGGCAATCATCCAGCTTTCCGGCATTCAGCTTTCCGGCACGCCGATGGCGTTCGACATCGCCGTGCCACATCTTGAACTCGCGGCCCATGCCGGGGCGCCGGTCAGCGTGGTCGGCGTTCACGGCACGGTGCGGCTGGCCGACGCGATGCTTACCGCCAAGCTCGGTATCACCATGGACAAGTTGGCCTTCGCCGACCTGGGCGATATCTGGCCGGACGGTGCGGGTGGCAAAGGCACCAAAAAATGGCTGACCGAAAACATCACCGCCGGCATCGCGCACGACCTCGACGTGGCGATCGAACTGCAAGCCCCGGCCGATCTGTCCGCCGTGACAGTGACCGCCTTGTCCGGCGGGTTGCAGGGCAGCGACCTGACCGTGCATTGGCTGCGCCCGATCCCGCCAGCCGAGCATGGGGTGGCGACCTTGCGCTTCCTCGGCCCGGACGCACTGGCAATCACGGTGAAAGGCGGCCAGCAGAGCGGCACCGGGATTAAGATCAGCGGCGGCAAACTGGTGATCTCTGGCCTTTCCGTGCGCGACCAGGTGGCCGATATGTCCGCTGATCTGGCCGGGCCGGCGGCCGATCTGATCGGTATCCTGCAAAACAAGCGGCTGCATTTGTTCGACACCCGGCCGATCGAAATGCGGGCGCCGACCGGGCAGATTAGCGGCAGACTGGTCATCACCGCGCTGCCGCTGGAAGACTTTCTGACCGTTGAGATGATCAAGCTGCACGGCGTCGGCCAGGCGACCGATCTGCATCTGGGCGGCGTCGCCGGCGGCCGCGACCTCGACCATGGTGCGCTCAGCTTCGACGCCAGCAATGAAGGGCTGAAACTGCGCGGCACCGCCGATCTGGCCGGCATTCCGACCAGTTTGCAGGTGGATATGGATTTCCGCCCCGGCGGGCCCAGCCAGGTTATCCAGAAGGTGACCGTTAAAGGCTCGGTCGCGCAGCCCGACCTGGTGCGGCTGGGGCTCGACCCCGGCGACAGTGCCACCGGCAGCGCGGCGGGCCAGGCGGAATGGACCTCGCGCCGCAACGGCCGCGGCGAAATCACCCTGCGCGCCGATCTGACCAACGCCGCGCTGTCCGTGCCACGGCTGAACTTCACCAAACCGACCGGCCGCGCCGCAACGCTGGACGCTAGGCTGCAACTAGACAAGGACCGCATCACTGGCCTCGACCGGCTGATGATCGCCGGCAACGGCATCGATGTGCAGGCGCAGGTCGAGTATGCGCTCGGCCGCCCGCAGGTTCTCCGGCTGCAACGGTTGAAATTCGGTCCGGTCACCGACTTGACCGGCGATGTGTTGTGGCCGCGCCGGGATGGAGACCCTTGGAGCGTGCGGATCAGCGGGGCGGGCCTGGACGGGTCCGGCGAATTCGGCACCCATGGCAGCACCACAGCCGCCCCGGCACGCGAAGCTGTTGGCCCGCCGTGGACGTTGGATGCCCATCTGGATCGCGTGCTGATGGGGGCAGGCCGCATGGTCTACGGCGTCGCCACGCGCATTAGCAACGACGGTCACATCACCCGTCAGGCACGGGTAAGCGGCCGCACCACGGCCGCCGCCGGGAATTTCCAGATCGATATCGACCCTACCACCGCAGGCCGCGCTTTACGCGGCACGGCGGAGGATGCCGGCGGCTTGCTCGCGGCACTCGACGTGATAGACCAGATGCGCGGCGGCAAACTCACCCTGTCCGGCAGCTACGATGACAGCAAATCCAGCCACCCTTTGTCCGGCACCGCCGAAATCGCCAATTTCCGCATGCATGACGCGCCCGGCCTGGCGAAACTGCTGCAGGCGATCACCGTCTACGGGCTGTTCGATGTCGTTCAAAGCGCCGACCTCGGCTTCAACAGCCTGACCGCGCCGTTTCGCATGACCGGCGACATTCTGGAAGTGCAGGACGCGCGCGC
>JAYTQP010000625.1:0-3480 GCA_043746675.1 Rhodospirillales bacterium
GGGTTGCGCAGATCGGGCTTGTCCGAGCCGTATTGCAGCAACGCCTGGTCATACGGGATGCGGCGGAACGGCGGCTTGCTGACCGCGCGGCCTTCGGCAAATTCCTCGAACACGCCAGCGATCACCGGCTCGATGGTGGCGAACACGTCTTCCTGGGTAACGAAGCTCATCTCAAAATCGAGCTGGTAGAATTCGCCGGGCGAGCGGTCGGCGCGGCTGGCTTCGTCGCGGAAGCAGGGGGCGATCTGGAAATAACGGTCGAAGCCGGCGACCATGGCCAACTGCTTGAACTGCTGCGGCGCCTGCGGCAGGGCGTAGAACTTGCCCGGATGCAGGCGGGCCGGCACCAGAAAGTCGCGCGCGCCTTCCGGGCTGGAGGCGGTTAGAATCGGGGTCTGGAATTCGGTGAAGCCGGATTTGATCATGCGGTGGCGGATGGACGCGATCACCCCGGCCCGCAGCATCATGTTCTTGTGCACTTTTTCACGGCGCAGATCGATGAAACGGTATTTCAGCCTGATGTCGTCGGGATATTTTTCATCCCCCGCGACCTGCATCGGCAGCACATCGGCGACCGACTGGATCTCCATCGCGGTGCCCCGCAATTCGATTTCCCCGGTCGGCAGCTTCGGGTTGATGGTGCTGCCTTCGCGCAGCACCACATCGCCGGTGACCGTGATCACACTTTCCAGCCGCAGCCCTTCCGCGGCGGTAAAGGCCGGGCTGCCGGCGGCGAACACGATCTGGGTCAGCCCGTAATGGTCGCGCAGATCGACGAACAGCAGCCCGCCATGATCGCGCTTGCTGTGCACCCAACCGGACAGGCGGGCGACATTGCCCGCATCGCTCGCGCGAAGGGCGACGCAGGTGTGGGTGCGGTAGGCGTGCATGGCGATGATATCCCGAACTTGAAAAGGCGCGGCAGACAAGCCGCCGCGCCCTTTTAAGTCAAGGTTGCCGGGGGAACATCACCTACTTGGCGATTTCCTCCAGCACCCGCTCGGACTGCTTGATGCCGAACTTCCAGATCAGGAAGCCGGGCAGCAGCGCGCCGGGAATGGCGATGAAGGCGAGCCAGCCAAGGTGATTTGGCCCCATCTGATAGAGTGGCCCAAGCGAGGTCACACCCGCCCAGGCGCCGAGATGGCCCAATCCATCGGTCCAGGCAAAGGCGACCGAGCGAATGCGGGTGGGGAAAGAAATCGCGGTATAATTATACAGATTGAACAGGAACAGCACCGCGCCGACGCGGGTCAGAATATAACCAACCGACATGATCACCGGGGTCGGGTAGCGATAGATCAGCAGACACCCAACGGCGAACATACCCGCCATCAAGATCAGCACGTCCTTGCGCTCAACCCGCTCACCGATGCGCGCATTGATCAGAAAAGCGACGAAGCTGACCGCCGAGGCGATCATTGCCAGGGTGAAGAAGAACTCCACCTCGAACCCATGATCGCGCATATAAACCAGCATGAACGCGCCCGGGCCGTAGACGATGCCGGGATAGGCCAGCAGCCAGCAAATCAGGATCAGGATGCTGCGGCTGCGGTAGGTCGGATTGGTGATAATCTCCATCAACTGCCCGCGCATCGCCTGAACGATCTCGCCGCCGCGGATATCGGGCGCCGGCAGGCTGCCGACGATCCGCTCGATCCGGGCTTCAAGCCGCTTGAGCACCCGATCCGCCTGGTCATGCCGGCCATGAGTTTCCAGCCAGCGGGGCGACTCGGGAAGCCGCAGATACAGCACCGGCAGCAGCACGAAAGCCTGCACCAGCACGCCCAACCAGACGAATTCGCGCCAGTATTCCGGCATCATGAAACGTGCGGTCAGCGCAATCAGCACGCCCACCAGCGCCGTGCTCGCCTGCGCCGTCAGCAGGGTTTTGTTGCGCACCGCATGCGACGACATTTCCGAGAGATAAACCGCATGGGTTGCGACAATGCCGCCGACGCCGAGAGTACTGAACACCGAGAATATCACCAGTGGCCAATAGGTGGTAACGAACGCGAAGGGCCAAAGGCACAGCCCGGCCAGCGCCGTCGAAAGCAGGATCGCCGGGCGGCGACCGTATTTCTCGGCCACGAAGCTCATCAAATACGTGCCCAGCAACACCCCGAGGCCAACCTGCAGCGCCTGGATCACGGCGTACTCGTTGGTGGTGATGGTGCCCATCGGGCGCCAGACGATCGGGTAAAGCCTGGCGCCGATGCCGTCCGTATCGACGATGATGAAGCCCCAGGTGATTTCAACGAGAATAGCCAGTTCCCACTGAATGCGGGTCAACGGCAGACGGTCGATGCGGGCCGATATCTGGTTGGCTCCGGCCATTTGCGCGGCATCGGCGTGACCTGTTGCGGCCATTTTTACCTCCCGGCGTTTGCCGTGCCATGGGGAGGTGTTTTACGACCACCTCACCGGGCACGATCGTTGATTATACGAGAGCCTAGTGGTCCGATCCCAACGGGCACTTCAGCCCGTTGGGTGAATCGGCCCACAAAATCAACCTAGTGCTTCGCTTCATTCGCTACTATCCGAATGGGTCGAAACACTAGACAGGGCTGGCAGCAGATAGCAAGCACATGTTGCCCTTCCGCTTTCGCTTCGGGGCGCGGCTGTGTATGACGATGCCATGCAATCCAAACCCCGTACCGGCTTCCTCGCCCCGGATTTCGTCACCACAACCGATGCGCTGGCTGCTTTGTGCGCCCGGCTGCGGCGCGAACGTTTCGTGACTGTAGACACCGAATTCATGCGTGAGCGGACCTACTGGCCGGAATTATGCGTGGTGCAACTGGCGTCCGACACCGAGGTTGCGGTGGTCGATGCGCAGGCCGCTGGGATCGATCTCGCCGCGCTGGGCGAATTGTTTGCCGATCAGAACGTGGTCAAGGTGTTCCACGCCTGCCGGCAGGACGTGGAGATTTTCGTGCTGCGCTTCGGCGACGTGCCGCGGCCTTTGTTCGACACCCAGGTGGCCGCGATGGTGGCCGGCTTCGGCGATCAGGTCGGCTATGACAGCCTGGTCGCCTCGCTCACCGGCGGGCAGATCGACAAGGCGCACCGGTTTTCCGACTGGTCGGCCCGCCCGCTGTCGCCGGCGCAGATCGCCTATGCCGCCGCCGATGTGACCCATCTGCGCCAGGTCTACGAAAAATTGCAGGAACGCCTGGCCACCGACGGTCGGCTGGAATGGGTGGCGGAGGAAATGAACGCGCTGGCCGATCCGGCCACCTATCGCGGCGATCCGGATGCGATGTGGGAACGGCTGCGCCCGCGCACCGGCAACCGCCGCATGTTGGGCGTGCTGCGCGCCATCGCCGCCTGGCGCGAACGCGAAGCGCAGAAATCCAACATTCCGCGCCAGCGCATGCTGAAGGACGAGGCGCTGCTGGAACTCGCCGCGATCGCGCCGGAAGACCCCGACGCGCTGGCCCGCGCCCGCGGGGTTTCCGCCGGCTTCGCATCCGGCCG